>CALCOP010000033.1 GCA_937897365.1 uncultured euryarchaeote | reverse complement strand
CGCTGGACTTGGATTCACAGGAATCTGTTTCACTGGCGCTCTTATCATGATTGGATTCGGATATGCTGGAGAAGCTGGTCTCATGGCTGCTATCCCAGCACTCTTGCTTGGTGGCATGGGATGGGCAATGATTGTCGTCGCAACTGGAACCCCTTGGACAGATGGACTCGGTGTTGACAACAGCAAGATTGCACCAGAACTCATGTGGAGCGCAAACGCACTCCGCTGGTTTATCGTAGTCGGCTGGATCATTTACCCGCTCGGTTACCTCTTCAGCCCTGAAGTTGCTCTTATCGAAATGACCAACGGTGCAGAATACATGGCAGTCGCTTACAACATTGCAGATATCATCAACAAGATCGGTTTCGGTGTTGTTGCTTGGATGGGTGCTAAGAAAGCTACCGAAGCACTCACTGCTGCAGAATCAGAGTGATTTTCGAATCCCTTTGAGAAGAGCCTCGAGCGTTACTTTTGGGTACCGCTTCAGCCACGTTGCTGCAAGCGGCATCCAAATTAGCGTATAGCACACCACCACAATTGATGAAGCCGTTAGGCTCCATTGGTATGTTACCTCAAAATCCCTCATAAAAGTGAGTGGTATGAAGTGCACTACGTATATCGTTAAGGACATTTGTCCCGAGCTCTTGAGTATCAGCGGAACCATTGATTGGACGAACAACCAAATCAAAACAACGCCAGTGAATGCGGCAATGATGAATGCTGTGTTCGCTGGAAAGAAGGTCAGAGTTGCAGCAGATGTGGGGTGTGCCCAAAGCACATCCATTCTACTTGAGACGTAAAAAGAACCAAGGCAGAAAAGCAGACCGCACGCTATCGAATACTTGATCGGTTGTATTAAAGAAATGTTAGCACCATAATTCGAACCACGCATTGAGATTACAGCACCGAATACTGCGAATAATATCCACGGAAATAGTGGATATGTCCCGGTAAAAAGAAGGTTTGAAACAACAGAAGAAAGAGAGTTGCCTTCGATCCTTTCAGTCCAATTCCCGGTCCCTTGTATTTCTGGGTTAAAGAATTGGATGAAGAAAACGAAAGTGGTTAATGATACAAATGTGGTTATGCTCCTCGCCGTAAACTGAGATTTGAAACTCGGTAAAATCAACGTAAGGAGCCCCATCAATGAGAGTACGCCTGGTGTAAAGGTTTCAAACAAGTGTGGTGAAGTAACATTAACGAGAATCTGCATCGTAAAGAGAAAGAGAGAATGAAATACCCTTTGCCTCCATGTCAAGTTACTGCGAAAAATTCCCCAGCCGAAAAGCGTAACGAAAAGTGGAGCTGCAAGTCCACCAAGTCCCGATATAATGTAAGCGAGAACGCTCGGTTGTGGTGAATGAAAAGGATTCCATGTTGCTGCAGCATGAACCATAACCATGAGCAACACGGCAACTCCGCGTAGAGAGTCGATGTGTTGGATTCGTTGCGTTTGTGTCATTGTATCAACGCTTTGAGAGGACGTACTGAACTGCATTTCGGAACATCTGGAGCCCTTCCCCTTCCCACTCTCCAAGCGTGTCGCTGGTAAGAGGGCCTGGTGCCGTATTTCGAGTATGGTCTGGGTGAAGCCATTTGGCGTAAACAGCTTCTGGATGGGGCATTAATCCAAACACGAGACCTGTCGCATCACAAATACCTGCTATGTTCCGCATGCTCCCGTTAGGAGAGAGGGGGAATGGGAGGGGTTGGTCGGAAATTCCTTCACCAATTGGTGATTTAGGATCAACGTAACGAACGGTAAGTTGGTGGTTTGCTGCAAGTGCATCGAAATCTGTTGTTGATGGCATGACAAATTTTCCTTCTCCGTGGCGTACTGGACAGTCGATTCTTTGAATGCCTTTTGTCCAGATACACGGACTCTGGTCATCGAATTCAAGAGTGACCCACCTGTCCTCATACCTTCCAGAATCATTCAACGTAAGGCTGGCCCTCTGGACAAAATCAGGAAGGGGGCCATCTGCACCGGGGCCTGGAAGTAATCCTGTTTTCACAAGAACTTGGAAACCATTACAGATACCAATAATTGGCTTTCCAGCTGCGACAAAAGCATGTAATTGTTCTCGTAGTGCAAACCGCATTCTATTGCCCATCAATCGGCCACTGCCAAGGTGGTCTCCAAACGAAAAACCTCCGGGAACGGCGAGAATCTCAAAATCCTCAAGAGAGCGGTTTCCAGACACAAAATGGTTAACGTGAATACGTTCGGAATCGCCACCAACCAGATTAAAAACCGCTGCAGTCTCATGATCACAGTTGATTCCAAAACCAAACAGTACAGCGACCTTCGGTGCCGACATTAAGCAACACCTCCAGTCATGTCAAGTGTATTCTGCCATGATTCAACCATGGAGTCTATTTCTGCTTCAATAAGAACTTCGTATCCGTCTGAAATGACCATTTTGTCCGTGTCCGTAACTTCACCGAGTAACGTAATTGAATGGCCCGACATCCATTCAACAAAGTCTGCTTCATCCTCCGGCTGAACACCGACAATGAACCGTCCGAGAGATTCACCCCAAAGTCGAGACCATACGCCCGAAGGGCCGGTGCCATCAATATCGATTTCTGCACCAACACGACCACCAATGCACATTTCTGCGGCAGCTACGGCAACACCTCCTTCTGAACAGTCATGGGCAGTTCGAACTAAACCTGCCTGAATTGCTGTCGAGAGGGCACGGTAAGTGGTGAGATTGGTTTCAGGGTCTGGGAGCAACGGAACCTGCCCCCCAATTCCAGCTGCCTCTCCACTTTCATGAAGCATAAACGAAATTTCTGAAGCACCAAGTTCTTCCTTCGACTGGCCAATAAGGTATATTTTATCTCCTCTGTTTTTGAAATCGCTCGTTGCTGTAAAACGAACATCGGGTTGATCTCCAAACACAGAGTATAGAAGTGTAGGCGGGATTGAAATCTTTTTCTCACCAGTACCGTAATCATTTTTCATAGAGTCCTTTCCTGATACGCAAGGTAATTTGTACGCTCGACAAACACGTTCAAGTTCTCGATTTGCCCGAACTAACTGCGCAAGTTTGAATTTACCATCGGGGGTTTTCACCGATTCGATGGAGTCGGGCCAACAAAAGTTGTCAAGACCTGCCATCTTATCGACGTTTATTCCCGCACATACCGCATTACGAACAGCTTCATCAATCGATGCAGCTGCCATTGCACCTGCGTCTAAATCCGAATATCTTGGCGCAATCCCACACGAGATAACAAGTCCGTGGGGGTCTCCATGAAGGGGTGCGATTACCCCGGCATCTCCAGGCCCATCGCGATGAACGCCGACAAAGGGTTTGACTGCAGTTTGGGCAATGACTTCATGATCATACTGCCTTACCCATGATTCTTTTGAAGCGATATTTGGACGGGCAAGCATCCTCAATAACAAGTCGGAGTGGCCATCTTTATCCAACTGAATGGTTGCAGGGTCGAACTTTTCAGGAGTAGGTGTACTCCATTCAGATTCAAGTTGGAGTTGGGGTACGCCATCATGGAGGAACTCTATTGAGAGATAAGCAACGGTATCCTCACCGTATTTGACGTGAAACATACCTGAGTTCGTGAAGGTTGCGACAGGCGTTGCTTCAACTTCATGTAACTGGGCCATTGCATCAAAAGCCTCGCGGTGTTCAGGACGAACTGCAATCGTCATTCGCTCCTGGCTTTCAGAAACAAGAATTTCCCATGCGGACAATCCTGGCTGCTTAAGTGGCACTTTCGCCAAGTCGATTTCGCATCCATTCGTGTATTCCGCCATTTCTCCAATCGATGAAGAAAGGCCTCCTGCTCCATTATCTGTAATACAGGAAATGAGTCCTGCATCACGCGCTTCTAAGACCATATCAAGCATTTTCTTTTGCGTGATTGGATCCCCAATTTGGACAGCGCTTGACGGGGATTCTTCAGTCAACTCCAATGATGAAAATGTAGCGCCATGAATACCATCATACCCAACACGGCCTCCGACCATATAGACAATATCTCCGGGTGAAGGGGTTTTGATGTGGGATTCACGGCCGTCTGGAAGTTTTCGTGGCATTATGCCTACTGTACCGCAGTACACGAGGGGTTTGCCAATGTAGCGGTTGTCAAACACAATAGCACCGTTGACCGTTGGGATGCCCGATTCATTACCGCCAACACGGACCCCTGCATGAACGCCTCTGAATACGCGCGATGGATGGAAGAGATTGTCAGGAAGTTCTCCATCCCAATCTGGTGGACCAAAACAAAAGACATCCGTATTAGCGATTGGGCGAGCCCCCAATCCTGTTCCAAGAATGTCTCTGTTGACGCCTACAATACCTGTCATTGCCCCTCCATAGGGATCAAGTGCGGAAGGGGAATTGTGCGTTTCTGCCTTCATACACACGCTCCAATTTTCATCCCATGCAATGACGCCCGAATTGTCATGGAAAACAGAGAGAAGCCAGTCGACTTCTTTTTGTAAATCATGAGTGGGTTTCATGATGTGGGTTTTGAATATTGAATCAATATAGGTGTCTTCACCAGTATCTACATCAACATGGTGGATTTTAGATGCGAATATTTTGTGCTTGCAGTGCTCACTCCATGTCTGAGCTAAGCATTCAAGTTCAACATCTGTTGGAGCGTCAGGGACAATACCAACAGCTGCTCTCGACTGCTGAATAGTCGTGTCTCGATAGTGTGCTTGAATGGTTTGCATCTCTTCCAGATTAAGGGCAAGTAAGCCGGTTTCCGAAAGATTCTCAAGTGCCTCATCTGGAATTTCCAAGTCAACTCGTTTAGGTGGTGTAAGGGTTTGTGGGGGTTTTTCTGGATAATCGATTGCAGGCCACTGGCCATTTGAACAAGCAGCAGAATCTGCAACCACCGCACGTTGAATCAAACTGTTATGCAGCGTTGCAGCAAGCCATTCACACGTTACTCCATCTGGTAAACCAAAAAATGCATAGGTGTGGTACGTGGAAATTGAAGCGTCAACAAGGTCTGTTTGTGGGAAAAGTGTTTGAAAACCGTCGTATGCCGCACTACCTGGATTATCAGTAACGCCGGGTTTGAAGCCAATCGTAATAGCTGCATCAGGAGTTAGAGGGAAGTGCTCACTCGATGTTAAAAAGAGGGAATCTGTCAAAACATCTTCAATAATTGGATCGGCAAAAAGGTCGTTCGCTCTGTCGTCAATCGCGGATTTTTCAACATTTGATTTAATTAAAAATCCGTTAATTGAACGGACATTTGAAACATCAAGATTGTGATCTGCTTTGAGTTGCCGACGAATGACGTCGCCCCGGACATCACGCATTCCTTCACCTTGTTTTGGGGTCACTTCTACTCGTGTTACAGCCATTGAAGTACACCTGCCCCCTGTTGGGGTGTAAAGAAGGCCAACGACTACGCTCTTTGAACAATACGGAAGGTTCAATTGAGAAGTTTGCTCAAATATTGGCCTGTAAAGCTCTCGTCGACAGAAGCAATGTCCTCTGGTGTCCCTTGTGCAAGAATCATGCCACCCCGCTCACCGCCCTCTGGCCCAAGGTCGATAACCCAATCTGCAGATTTTATGACATCAAGGTGGTGTTCAATAACGATAACGCTATGACCTTTGGCTCGCAATTCAAGGAGTACGTTGATGAGTAGTTCCACATCTGAGAAAGAAAGACCTGTAGTTGGCTCGTCAAGAATGTAAACTGTATGCTTATTTGGAGGGCGTCGTAATTCACTGGCGAGTTTCACTCGTTGTGCTTCACCGCCAGAGAGGGTTGTTGCAGGCTGCCCTAAACGGACATAGGAAAGACCTACTGAACGAAGTGTGTCAAGCGTTCTGAATATTTTTTTGTGGTTTTCAAAGAAATCGACAGCCTCTCCTATCGGCATTTGAAGAATGTCGTTGATATTCTTGCCTTTCCATGTGACCTCAAGGCATTCGCGAGTATAACGTAGGCCGTTACAGATATCGCAAGTAATCCATACATCAGGAAGGAAGTTCATTTCTAACTTAATCGAACCAGCGCCTTTACACGATTCGCAGCGGCCTCCTTTGACGTTGAAACTGAAGTGTCCGGGCTTGTAACCCCGTTCCTTAGCCAATGTAGTCTTTGAAAAAAGAATACGAATTTCATCAAAAACTTTGGTGTATGTCGCTGGATTAGAACGTGGTGTTCGGCCAATAGGTGACTGGTCGATAATGATGGCTTTATCGACGTGTTCGAGTCCTTTGAGACTGGAGTGTTTTCCTGCAACTTTATCCGAATTGTGGAGATGTCGTTGGAGTGCTGGAGCTAATATTCCTGAAACAAGTGAAGACTTTCCGGAGCCGGAAACACCTGTTATTGCTGTCATGCAACCGATAGGAAATTTGGCATGAATAGATTGTAAATTATTGTGCTGAGCTCCCTTTATTGAAATCCATTTCTTCGTTGGTTTTCTTCTCTTTTCAGGAGTTGCAATCGTTCGCTTTCCACTCAAAAAAGCACCTGTAACAGAATCCTTCGTCTTCATTGCAACTTCAGGCGGTCCATTGGCAACAACTGTGCCCCCTTCTAAACCGGCACCAGGACCTAAATCACACAACCAATCTGCCTGCCGCAGTGTATCTTCGTCATGTTCAACGACGACGAGTGTATTGCCGAGATCGCTTAATTCACGTAACGTCGAGAGGAGACGGGCATTATCGCGCTGATGTAATCCAATAGACGGTTCATCAAGAACATACATGACTCCTGTAAGTCGGCTTCCAATCTGTGTAGCAAGACGGATTCGTTGACTTTCGCCTCCGGAGAGGGTGTTTGCTTTACGCTCAAGAGTAAGGTAGTCAAGTCCGACACTGTCGAGGAAGCCAAGCCTACTTTCGATTTCCTTGAGGATGTCTTTTCCAATAAACAGGCTGCGTTCGTCGAGGATATCAAGCACATCTGCAAAATTTTCAGGTGCACCGGGACCATTTGGTTGCCATGCTCGAATAAGTGCGAGTGAATCGTGTACGGAACAACGACTGACTTCTGGTAGGCGAATACCGCCAACTGAAACATAACGGGCTGCTGCGTTGAGTTTCTCGCCACCACATTCTGAACAATCGAGATCCGTCATACAACTGATGAGGCGTCCACGGGTTCGTTCAGATGTCGTCTCTGTGTACGTTTTCTGTAGCCGGGCGATAATGCCCTCCCAAGGACGGTTCATCTTGTATACAGAGCCGTTATCTGATTCAAAGTGGAAATTGATAACCGTCGAACCTGATCCATTGAGAAGAATGTCTTTATCATCATCTGAAAGAAGTTCAAAAGGTGTATTGCGGGAAATGCTATAATGGGAGCAAACCTGTTCAAGTAGACGACGATACCATGATGGAGACATGGATTGTCGCCAGGGGCGCACGCAACCGTTCGAAACTGTAAGGGTGCCATCGATAATGAGGTCAATATTGAATCTGCGTTCAACACCGAGTCCTTGGCAAACTCCACATGCTCCAAGTGGAGAGTTAAACGAGAAGACTCGTGGAGAGAGTTCTGGCATGAAAGCGCCGTGTTCGGGGCAGGCAAAATCTTCAGACCAAGCAACTGTTTCACCAACCTTCGTAAAATGAGCCCGAGTACCTTCGGAAAGTTCTGCATCATCACCGGGTGCTTCAATACTTTCGATCGCTACTGTACCGCCGCCGATACGGAGAGCATCTTCAACCGACTCTGTTAGTCGTTGACGCTTCTCTATACTGCACCGTAAACGGTCTATTCGCACATCGATATCGTGACGGAAATTCTTATCCAGTTCAGGGGGGTTTTCAAACTCAACTTCATGGCCGTTGACTTTACCATGAAGATAGCCTTGTTCGACGAATTGCCGGAATAAATCTTGATGTGTTCCTTTTCTCGAGCGAACTGCTGGTGCCCAGAGGATGATTGCATGGCCTTCCATATTCCACACGACATCATCTACAATTTCTTGAACCGTTCGACGTGCAACTTCTCTACCGCATTCTGGACAATGTGGCTTGCCAATTCTTGCCCAAAGCAATCTCAAATAATCTTGAATTTCAGTTACTGTAGCAACAGTTGAACGGGGGTTGTGAGAGCCTTGTTTTTGATCGATCGAAATAGCTGGTGATAAGCCCTCAATACCGTCGCAATCGGCTTTTTTCATTTGCCCGATGAATTGGCGGGCATAGGAAGAAAGGCTTTCCACATAGCGTCGCTGCCCTTCAGCGTAAAGTGTATCAAATGCAAGACTGGATTTTCCAGAACCAGAGACGCCTGAAATAACGACGAATTTTCCTCGGGGAAGGCGGACGGTCACGTCTTGGAGGTTGTGCGTTCGCGCGCCACGAACTTCAATCCAGCCGTGTTCTTGTCCCTTCTCAGCCATGCTATCAACTCGTTGCGCTCGTCGATGGTTCAAGAAGTCTCGGAATTATTCAATTACATCACGACATTATACAAACGGGATTTGAGATTCAAATCGCACCGGCTCATCGGAGTCAGGGTGGAGGAATTCAAGCGAAGATGCGTGAAGACACACCCGATTGAATGCGTTTGATTCCGCCCCGTGTAATTCATCACCAACAACCGGGCAACCCAATGACCGCATCGCCATACGAATCTGGTGTCTGCGTCCAGTTTCAATGGTGATTTGCAAAAGGGATGTGTGATTATCCGTATCGATTACTTCCCAATGCGTGATTGCTTCTTTGGAGCCGTGGAATGTTGACTTGACGCGTTTAACAAAGAGATTCTTGTCTTCGACAAGCCACTCACGAGCAGTTCCATGGTCGTGTTTGGGACGTCCTTCGACCAATGCGTGGTATGTACGATGAACGGCGCGTTGAGCAAATTGCTCTTGGAGGTATTCTTTGTGTCGTTGATGCCGAGCGAAAACCATGACACCTGAAGTGTCTCTATCGAGTCTGTGAACGATATAACACCAATTTTTTTCATCTTGGAGACGAAGATGGTCGACGCACCGAGCGTGAAGGGTGTCTCGCTCTAATTTGTTCGTAGCTATCGAAAGAAGCCCTGCAGGTTTTTCAACAACAAGCAATGCTTCATCTTCCCAAAGGATGGTGAGATTCGATTTTTTAGTTTTTGAGATGGGGGTAGGTGTAGTTTCAAGAGCCTTAACTCGACTGAGGATTGTAATTTCTGTATCGGCTGAAAGCTCTCTTTTGGCTTTATGTTCTGGGATATTATCGATGTGAACTCTACCCTCAGTAAGCATTTTTCGCAATTTACTACGTGAAGTGTTTGGCATAAAATGACTGAGTGCATCTAAAAGAGTTGTTTCCTTCTCAGTTTTAAATTTCACAATATCACCTACAAGAGAAGAGCTTCACACCACGTGCCGATTTCACCTGAATGGCCGGGCTCGAGTAAGGTAAGTCCGTCTGCGAGGACGAGGCTGTTGAGATTTCCTGATCCTTGATATCCGGTTGAATAAGCAAGTATCTTATCCCCTGACATGTCAATTTTTATCCGTCGTAAAACAAGGAAATTTTCGTCAGTTTTGAAACGCTCAGCGAGTTGGACACGAATTTTTCGCTCTTGAAAACCGCCATGTGTTGAATGCCGTAAATATGGAGCGACGAGCATACGAAAAACAACATGACTGCTTGCCGGGTTTCCAGGTAAACCAAACAGTGGTTTACCGTTCCAATAACCAAACAATGGTGGAGAACCTGGCCGTATTTTCACTCGCCAAAATTTGATATCTCCTTCTTCTTCAATTAATTTGCGAACCAAATCCCAGTCACCCATAGAAACGCCACCAGAGGTTAAAATTAAATCACATTCTTGTGAAGCAATATCGAGTTTATCACGTAATTCATCGAGTGAGTCGACCACTGAGTCATACCTCTTCGCTTCATGGCCAGACAGGCGTACAAGTCCAGATAGTCCAAAGGAGTTTGATTCATAAATATCATTTTCACTCAACTTTTCTCCTGGAAATTTCAATTCATCACCTGTCGAAATAATGCCTATTTTTGCCTTGCTAAATACGGGCACGCTTGGATGCCCCATAGTTGCGCAAAGGCCGATGGAGGAGGGATTTAGAATATCCCCTTGGTGTAATGCGATATGCCCGCGTCGAAGGTTTTCGCCTTGTTTACGAATAAAATGCTTCTTGCCTTCTTCGAGCAGAATGACTGTTGATTTTTCTTCATCCACTCTACATTTCTCAATTGGAAGGATGGCATCTGCTCCTTTTGGTATAGGGGCTCCAGTCATAATACGAGCAGCTTGGCCAGTTTCAACTGTTGTTTGAGGAAGGGATGTTCCAGCTTGAATGGTTTGAATAACATCTAAAGATGTAGGGGGTGATATGGAATCTTGAAAACGGAATGCGAATCCATCCATAGATGAGTTATCGAAACGTGGGTCGTTTACTTTCGATTCCAGATCTTGCGAGAGGATTCGGTGAAATGCGTCATCGAGTGAAACATGTTCAGTCGAAAGATGAAGTGGGTGACATTTGAGAATTTCCATTGCTTCAGGGTATGAAACGAAGTATGGAGTCTCGGCCATGGTTAAACCATGCGTGATGTGTGTTTGAGGTTCTCGGTGAACGTATTAGAAAATGAGATTGGAGATAAGTTTGATTGATGCAAGAAAAAGTACGGCAACAAGTAAATTTCGAATTGTTATTTGTTTTGCATAAAGCGAGCCATATCGTGAACCGATAATACCTCCAAAAAGAACTGCTGTGATGAATGGTAAGAGTGTTTGTAACTCTAAAACAAGTTGATTTGATGCTGTTGCTCCAAGCAGCCCTGATGCTGAATTTACCCAAATAAAAAGGGAAGAAGTGGCTGCTGCAGTCTTCGGAGTTGCCCAATTTTTGAGTAAAAGAAGTGGGGAGAGAAAAATCCCACCACCCACCCCTATTATTCCACTAAAGAACCCAATACCTGCTCCAAAAGCATAGGCTTGATTTCGACTTGGTTCGAGTTCCACAGTGATATCTTTTTGGTCTTTTACAGCAAGTAATCGGAAAGCAGCATACAAGAGTGTTATTGAGAGGAGGGTGTCATAAACAGTGCCATCTACTCTCATGAAACCGCCAATGAAAGCGAACGGAATGCTGGCAAGAATGAAAGGAAGTGATTTTGAAAGAAGATGATGCCCGGCTTTGGAATAATGAAAAAAGGCTAAACCAGCAACGATGAGATTGAGTACCCAGACATGTTGTTTTAGCCAAGCACTTTGCATCTCAGCGTACGTGGTAATAGAAAGAAGAGCAAGATATCCTGATGCTCCACCATGACCTACACTCGAATACAGAATGGAAATAAGGAAAAGACCGGCGCACACAAAGAGGACTTCGGCGTCCATAATGATCTATTCAGTCGAATTTCATAATGTGGTCACAGCCAGGATAAGAACAACTCACTGTGTATCTTGCTTTTTTAGGCTTAGGAATTTTTAGCATACAACCGCACATATCACACTGAATCTTAAGAGTCTCTGGAGCTGTTTTAACGGGCGCGTCACCTAATGTTCGGCCGACATCTGTAGACCAACCAAGATTGTCGGTGTATGAATCGGTCTTTGTGTTCATCTTTTTTTGTTTTAAAGAGAGGCGCATTCTGCGCTTCTTCTTCCTTGGTTTGGTGCCTTTAGGTGCCTTTGCAGCCATGGGTATCAGCAACCCCTTGGTGTTGTTGTATTCAATTACTTCGGCTGTACTCATCACCGAGATATTCAGAAATACCGTTTATAGGATTATGAACAATATGGCCGTTCTTCTCGAGTGCTTCAACAAGAGGTGGTCGTGCCGTATTTGGGTCTGTGTGGTAAATGATGACTTCTTTTGCTTCGCAAGCTGCAGCGAAGTCAACGATTTCTTTATGACCTGCGTGGGTAGAAAATGAAAACGACTCCCATTCTAATGGAATCTCAGTCTCATTTCCAAAAATATTCACCTTTCCTTCAGTCTGAAGTTTCCTTCCTCCTGTTTTTTCGGCTTGATATCCGGTGAAGAGAACGGCATTCGAAGTGTCATGACGCAGTCGATTAAGATACCAAATCGCGGGGCCGCCTTGCATCATACCGGATGTAGAAACAATGACATCAGCATCGAGCGCCTTTTTGCGATCCGATTTACTCGAAACTCGACGACACCATGACCAGGCGTCCTTAAATGCATGAATATCTCGAATCATTTCGGGGTGGTTCATTTGCATTTTAGCTATCTTTTTGCCCATCCCATCAACATGAACGTCAAGATGCGGTAGGTGCCGATGTAAGCGCATGACAATATCTTGAGTTCGTCCGTTTGCAAACGCTGGAATGAGTATTTTACCACCTCGATCGACAATTTTCTGAACGTGGTTAATGAATCTCAATTCCTCTTCCATAAGAGGTGGGTGTGTTCTACCACCATACGTTCCTTCTAAGAAAAGTGTATCTGTTTTTATCGGTTGAGCGCCTTTTGTAAGCGGGGAATCTCTCGTATCAAAATCTCCAGAAAACAATATTTTGCGTTGAGGAGTTTCAATATTGAGCATGGCAGCACCAGGTATGTGGCCTGCTCGATGAAGTTCAAGCTTCCAATCATCATGCATCCACGGTTCATTATAACGATGAGTGATCCATGAATCGAGGGCCGTGTCAATGTCACGTTTATCCCACGCAAGTGGATATTTCTCGATTGAACTCACTTTATGGCAGTCATACCACATTAATTCAGAAATTTCAGCCGTTAATGATGTTCCATGAAGTTTCGTACGATGGTTTGCACATAACCATGGAGCCATGCCAAGATGGTCTACATGTGAATGGGTAATCACTGCGTCTCGAACTTCTGGTGCTTCTGAAGGATACCGAGGTGGAGTAGTGGGTGCTAACCCATAATCAAGGAGAAGTCTTGTCCTTTTTTGATCTTCAAGAACTACACCTACGTTACCAACTTCATTTCCACCCCCTAAGTAGTGGTAACGATATCCCTTCTGCGGTGGATCTACTGGATAAGAAGTTGTACGACCTGGTGAATAGAATACCATCTGAACATTGTATCGCTGTATTATCTATGTCTTGAAGTTGATTCTTTCTTGTAGAGTCACCCCTACGTTTCCTATGGAAGAACTCTTGGTCAAAAATTCATAATTTCCATAGCTTTGTTGGTGGTTAAGTTAAGTGCTTGTCGCGACCATAATTCTCGGGGCATACTCACGTTTCCTACTTTTCATATCCTCGACACACTCACTTTTATTCGAGAAATTACCTCCATCGGAAACAAGGGGGTGTAAATACAGATTCGTTTTTGATGTTCTAAATATTCATATGCATTTCTTTTGAAACGCATTTCTGATTTATTCAACAAAAAAAGAGAATGGTTCTTCATTAAAAAAATAATTTTCGGGATACCAAATTGTCCACTCGAAAAACAATTTTTCAGTTTTACAGAAGCGAAGATGACTTGAACCCCTACCATTTGGTCGGACCATGCCACGGCAGGAAAGTCATCATTTTCTTGTCGATGATGATCGTTGTTTTGGGTGCGGTGCTTGTATAGCATTATGTCCTGTAAACGTGTTAACACTCGTCAATCGTCTTGCTCTCGTTGACGAGAAAAATTGTACTCACTGTAAGATTTGCATCCCATCATGCCCCGTTTTTGCCCTTGAGATTGTCCCAACCATGGGTGGTTGAATGAAAACTGTAATTTTCATTGGTGGTACATTTGCTAATTTGACTGCAGCCCTTGAGTTAGTTGACTCGTTTGAAATTAAATTATTCGAACTCAATGCAGAAATCGGTCTTCCCTCCAAATCCCCGGGCCATATTCGAAATCCTTCCTCTCTTTCCAAATACCTCCTTTCTGAACAAATTGATTTTCTAAACCTCTATCCATTTGAAGATGGATTCACATTGCGTTCTGAATGGTGTTTGAAACATCTTGCGGTTCAAGCGGCGAAGCAAGGTATTGAAATCCTAACGCGAACGAGAATTACAAAATCTTTTGAAACCAATGATGGTTTTACTGTTGAATACCAAGGAGGCGCTCGAGATGATTCCGGCCAGCTTGATTGTCATTATCTTGTCAATGACGTTCAATGGACGTACCAAGCCCCAGGAGCGAAAAAACATAGCATTTGTGATTCAAAAAAAATTCTTCTTCCACAATTCGGTGAATTTGTTGAAATGTTCGGTGGGACTGCATTAACAAAAGACTGCACAAACCTTCCTGAGCACGCCTATGTCCTCCCTCGAGCAGAAGGATTAACAGAGGTCTGGCAGATATCTGAAGCCTGGTATCCGGAGCACGGTTGGATCGAGACAATTCAAAACACCCTCCCAGTCAACACTGAACTACGCAGCATAGATGCGCAAATACTACAAGGACTGGAAATATCTGGTCAGATAAACTAAACAAAACCGGTGTCGCAAAACACACCACCTTAAAACCCCCCACCGACGCCCTTTGGTCGAAGAGCACATCTTCAGGGGGTAAAACATGGCCGGCCATCCACTCGCAAGTCTACGTAAACAACTCAAAGAGGCAAACCTTCTCGACAGACCCACAAGCAAGTCTTGGACCAAAGTCATCATTCTTTTCGTCATCGTTTTCGCGCTGTATAGCGCACACATCTATCTTCCATTGAAGTTTGGACTGATGTTGATACCAATCACTGCACTCTTCTCGACTACACTTGCTATGACTGGACATGAAGGTGTCCACTCTTCCGCTTGTCGCTCAAAAGCCGGAAACCTCTCGATGGCCGCAATTGTATTCCCACTCTTTGCAGGCCTTTCAATGGAATATTGGCGAGACAAGCACAATATCAAACATCACGGCAATCCAAATGTCGTCCACGTCGATCCAGATATCCATTCTTGGCCGTTCACTTTCAGTCAAGAAGAATACAATACGAGCGGCCCAATTCGACGCTTCTTTCAGAGACACCTCCAAGGTTGGACATTCTGGCCGATTTCACTTCTTGTCGGTCACCTCATGCGATTTGATGGTTTGAAATATATTGCAACAAAACCCTTCAAATCAAAAAAGAATAAGCGATTTACCAAGATTTGGATGCTCGATACCGCACTCATTCTCGCTCACTTTTCTCTTTGGCTTGTGTTACCGATCCTTCTGGGAATATCCTGGCAAGTAACAGTTGGCTTCTACGTTCTTCTTTGGGGTCTTGTGGGAACGTGCTTGACAGCGATTTTCATTGTTGGCCATGCCGGAAGGCCAATCATTACTGAATACGATCAAAATTGGCGACTTCAAATTGAAACCGCTCGACGAATAAAATTCGGGCCTATTGGTTCCTTCTTTTTCGTTGGACTTGATTATCAAATTGAACACCATTTACTACCAACTCTCTCTCATTTCAATTTACCAAAAGCCGCCCCCCTCGTGAAAGAGTATGCCGAGGAACGCGGTTGGCACTATCAAGAACTCGGATTTTTCCAAGCTCTTTGGGAGGCTACAGTCTCTCTCCACCATGCTTGGAAAACCCCTTCACTTGTACTCAGCGCTGATGGAGAACTCATCGATCCGTTGGAAGCAGAAATCACAAGTGCGTAAAACCTCTTGAAGAGGGACGATTTAGCCTAACCATGGCTACTGAGCAATTGTATCTCCAAAGCATCGAAGCAGGGTATTATACAAATTTCAATGCAACAGTTATCTCTGTTGAAGGTGAAAAAGTTGCACTTGACCGCACTTTGTTTTACCCCCTTGGTGGCGGTCAGAATTGGGATACTGGGACACTTGATGGACCAAATGGTGCAGTGACTGTACATGAAGTTCGAGGCCGAGGAACAATCCTTCACAGTTTAGATGGAGATCACCAATTAGAAGTTGGTGATGAAGTAAAGGGTAGCGTTGATTGGGAGAGACGCCATGCTCATATGCGAATGCATACCGCACAACATATCGTTTCTGGCGTTGTGTATGAGTCATTTAACGGAGCAAGAACTGTTGGCAACCAAATTCATCACGATCGTTCAAGAATTGATTTTAATCCGATATCATTAACTGATGAAATGCTTCTTCAAATACCAGAAACAGTAAACAAACTCATCGATGAAAATCACAAGGTCACGGATTCAACCATGACTCGCGACGAAGTCAATGCAGTTATGCCCCCTGATCGAACAAATATGAACCTCCTCCCCGCTTCTGTACGAGACCTTCGTGTCGTGAAAATTGGCGACAACATCGACTTATGCCCCTGTGCTGGGACCCACGTAAGGGAACTTTCAGAGATAGGGCACATTCAAATTATTGGTAAGAAATCTAAAGGAAAAGGCACACAAAGAATCACTTACGAACTTCAAATTCCCCAAGTTACCCCAACATCAATCAGTGAAACAATTTGACTGTAATTCCACACCATAACAAGTAAACATATTTCAATAGTTAAATGTTTTAATTCAATTCTGTAAAATACTTATCTAATCTTCAATATTTTCAGATTCTTTGAGCAACTCATCAACCTCTGCTAAGACCTCAGTCCATTCACTGCGTTTTTTCTGCAACTCTTCAAAGACTTCTTCCTCTACAACCTTGTCTCTACCTGCCTGGGCAGCAGCTTCCACACGGTCAGCCAACGCAAGGTCCTCCCCTCTCCTCTCACTACGATCAGTTCGCTTGATTGCTTTCGAAGGTATCGTTCGAGCGCCATAACTTTCTAAATCGATATTATCTGTTTCTATCGAGCGAACCACACCCATAACCACTTCGTGTTCAGGGATCCCGTCTTTCCATGGGTTTTGATTCGCCACATCTCGGATGAGGTTTGTTTGCTTCTTTTCACGAACCTGACTACCTCTCTGCGATATTATTTTTTCAACGAGCTCAACTGAGATATTCTTCGACAAAGCAATCTTTTCAGCCGAAAAACCGACATCAAACAAGAATAAAACATCAGTTTCATTGTCTGAAGAATTTTCTCCCACTTCTACACCCCTTGCGAACTGCTCACCCCTTCCTCTCACCTGTATGAAAAGAAACCTTGCATACGAGACTTCAAATCCAATCACAATAAACATCAATCATGGCAGGGAGGGACCCAAGGGCTGACATTTTGGATAATGACCCTTTCCGAACTCATAAATCACGTGTTCACCGAGTCCATGCTCGCCAAACCTCAGATGGTACAATTCATTTTGATACAGGTGCAAATGTCCGAATGAATCCCCTTTTCGCACAGATGATGGGAATTGCTCAACAAAAACCTGCACAAATGCACACGGGAAAGATTTGGCATTTCAGTTCTGAAGAGAAGAAACATCTCCGTCTTGCAACTGCAGCATTCACTGTTGCTCTGGGTTTTATGGCAGTAGGCGGTATTTGGGGTATTGAATCATCAGGACTGGATGCATGGTTCGTACAATTCTTTCTTTCTATGCCAGTTCTTCTCTTAGCGGTTGGTCCTGCTTTTCTCTTGCATGAGATAGGCCACAAAATCGTCGCTAAAAAGAATGGCTGCTGGGCTGAGTTTCGTGCTGATCCAAGTGGTTTGAGGTTTGGTATTTTCATCTCTTTTTTCATTGGCATTTTATTCATGGCCCCAGGTGCTGTTATGGTAGCAGGCCTCGTTACTCGGCGTCAAAACGGCCATATTGCTATTGCAGGTCCGCTGGTTAATTTTGGGTTATTCCTTATTGGAATTCCATTATGGGGTGTTATTCTCGGCCTTACCGGTGCATTTGATGTCGCAGACAGTGAAGCAGCCTATCTTGTTGGGTCACAATTGAATTGGGGACAAATGCTTGTTGATGCTGGTGTTTTTTGGGTTTATGCGAATCTGTTTCTCGGGCTTTTCAACATGCTTCCATTTGGGCCTTTAGATGGTAATAAAGTCAAAGATTGGGATGAAAACGCATTTTATGTTACCATTTCTGTTTTTGCAATACTTTTCCTCTCAATCATTCTTGGTTTCTGGTCTCCAGCAGCTGTCCTTGAAGCAATTGCAAACTTTTTCTGATATCATTTTCTTCCTTGATTTTCAATTAATAACCTTTGATAATTGGAAGAATGACTAACCGCTAAGGTTTGTTCGTTGTTGTATGCGTAGGCTATCGCTCATTTTGGTTTTCATTCTTTGCCTTTCCTCCATGACAAACGTATTGAATGAGAATTTTGCATTAACCAGTGAGCCACTTCATTGGAAGTCATCGGTTTCTGACTGTTCAAATCAAACCCATACCCCGAATACACCATTTCATGTTGATAATCTACTGGGAAATGATTCTAATCCTGGCACTGAAGAATGCCCGTTTGAATCAGTTATCAAGGCGATTTTTCACTCAGGCGATGGGGCTGAAATAATCGTTCATGAAGGAGTATATCATGAACAGGTGGACATTGATGGATTTCAAAACCTTACAATAAAAGCAGCTCAAGGTGAGCGAGTCGTTTTCGATGGAACACAGCGTGTTGTTCATGATTTAGGAGGGTTTTGGGAACTTTCTGGTGATGGCATTCACAAGACAAATCTTGGAATCGATGCTTGGCAGGTGTTCATCGACTATGAAGAACAAATTCCGGCAAGGTGGCCAAATGCTAATTTCAGTGATTACACAGTCCTCGATCAAACAAATCACTGGGCTCATGGAACGATTGGTAATGGGGGGTCGTATTCCAACGGTGAATTAGAAGACGCAGGCGGTACAATCGGTGCGAGCAATAATTTGTCATCAAGTGGCATAGATCCAGTGGGTGCAATTGCAATCTTGAATGTGGGCTCTTTCCGAACATTTAGCCGAACTGTGTTGGATTTTGATTCAGCCAATTCCACATTCTATTATGATACAGTCCCGTCTTGGAAGAATAAACACCATCATTATTTTCTTGAAGGAAAAAGGGAACTTATCGATGTTGAAGGAGAGTGGTGGATTGATTCCAACTCACATGAAATGCACATGCTTTTCCCAGTTGGAGCAAATCCAAATCAACTTGATGTTCGAGTAAAGACTCAGGCGTTTGCTTTCAATATAACCAACAGCGACAATGTCACACTTCAAGGCTTGGAATTTTTTGCTACTACGTTTCGAACACTTCAGTGTGATGGGTGCGCTATTTTAGATTCAGATTTAATGTATCCCAGTACTTCAAAAAGGGGTTTGGGAATTTCTGGTGAGGATGTTGAAGATCGCTGGGTATCTCGAATGGATCGGTGTTCAAACTGTCTCATTGATAATTCCTCATTTGCGCATACCGATGGTTCAGCTATCGAATTCCATGGAGCCGCTCTTCAATCTCATCACAATACGATAAACAATACGAATTTCGAATTCATAGATTGGTCTTCTTCAGATTTACCTGGATTAATGGTGACGGTATTTGACGGAGGAAGCGAAAACACATTTTCGAATAATTCAGTCCACCGAACCGGAGCTTCTGCTACAATTAGTATAGGAGATTCACCCAAATTATTTCACAATAAAATTTCTCACACCGGTTTAATCCAAAGTGATGGCGCTGTGATGCAAATGATGATGGCAGAACAGGCTGGCGCTGAAGTTGCGTATAATTGGATTTACAACACCGCAAAGTACGGCATCCGGATGGATGGACCTGCAGGTGGGACGAATACCGGCAATAATGCAACTGTACATCACAATGTTTTGTGGGATATAAAGACAGGAATAATGGTGAAAGGAAATTATCATTCCACCCACAATAATACAGTTTTTGGAAACAACAGCGGAATGACGAAAAATCAAATCATCGTACTGTTCGAAAATGGGGCTGGAAACGAAAACTCAACTACAGCGAATAATGCAGCGGATTCTCTTGCAGCACATCGTTCAAATTCATATGCATCAAATCCTGTTCCAGGAACATATATCAGTAATTACAACGGTTATGAGCAGATGAATGGAACCGTTGAATCCATGTTAGTTGACCCGACGAATTTTGATTTTCGACCAATTGCTAACTCTCAATTGGACAATTTAGATGCCGGTGCTTATGATGCAGCAGACCTCAATCCGTGGACCGCAGGTGCGACCCGTATTTGGCAATCGATGACTCCTCCCAACTTAGGGTGTACAAATCAAACAGCGAACAATTTTGACAGTAACGCAGGCGTTAACGATCACAGTTGTGATTATGATTTGGATGACGACGGAATCCCCGATTCTGACGAAGTCAGTGGATGTACGGACTCTGCAGCCAATAATCACGAATCTTTAGCGACCGATGACGACGGTAGCTGTGATTATGATCTGGACGACGATGGCGTTCTTGACGCTGATGAGATAGCAGGTTGTACCGACTCATCTGCAAACAATTTTGCAGAGAATGCAACGGATGACGACGACAGTTGTGATTATGACCTGGACGACGATGGTGTTCTTGACGTCGATGAGATAGCAGGTTGTACCGACCCTTCTGCAAATAATTTTACTCCGAATTCGACGGACGATAACGATGGCTGCGACTATGATTTGGATAACGATGGCGTTCTCGACGGTGATGAGATCAACGGGTGTTCAGACTCTTTAGCAAATAATTACGATTCTTTAGCAACCGATGAAGATGGTTCTTGCGATTACGACCTCGATGATGATGGCGTTCTTGATGCCGATGAAATCACAGGTTGTACTGACTCATCTGCGAATAATTATGCAGAGAATGCAACGGATGACGACGACAGTTGTGATTATGACCTGGATGACGATGGTGTTCTTGACGTCGATGAAATCGCGGGTTGCACTGACCCATCTGCGAATAATTTCGCACAGAATGCGACAGATAGTGATGGTAGTTGTGAATATTTCCAATTCGAACCATGTTCTGAGGATCTGTGTTGGAACGGTTCAGAAAGAGACCCTTCTGACTGTTCTTGCCCAGTAGAACCGAGTAATACTGATATGACGCCAAATCAAGACGAGGAAACAAATTCTCTTTGGATTATTTTGCTTGTCTTCCTCGTTGCGATGATTTTCTTCATCCGAAGAATGAAAAATAAACAAGTGTAACAAATATTTCAGACATCGTTGAATCATAAGTAGGCGTTACGAACAGGTGTTTCATCAAGGTGGAAGAATGAGTAAGTGGCCCACCAAGTAATGGTATCAAGGGCGTCAACAAGGTTACTGGTTCCAGATTGCTCATCTCCGTAATCCTTACCAGTCGTGTCCATCCAATCTATCATTTCATCGACAGTATCACACGTTTGGTGATAGCACCAATACCCGTCGACTAGGCCGCCGAAGCCCATTGTTACAGTCCCCAAATTATCCTGGAAGGTGGCGTGGTCAGAACGTGCAGTCGTGTCTTCATAGACGATGATTTCAGGACGGTCTTTCGCCATCCAATCATCGACTTTCCAAGTGGCAGCATCATACCCTTCACCAAGCAGTGGAGCCATTTGCTCTTCGACACCAATAGCATCAGAACCAATCCACATTGCAAGTCCAACCATACCTGGCTGATTCATAACATCGTGGTCTAAGCTTGGGCCAATATACACTCTCATTGGCCAGACTTCAGAATCTTTAGGATAACCATCAGGGTCGATTTCTGGTTCAGGATCGCATCCAGCAGCTCCGCCACCATGGCCATTACCACACGGAGCACCACCGCCACCAGGCCAGTTAACGCCAGCCATATCGAGGTTAACATAATTGGTAACCTCGACATTAGGATTGTCTTCCTTTACCCAGTAATCGGTCCAAAAATCACTTCCTCTCTTACCACCTTCTTCACCAGACCATAGGCAGAAAACCATTGTGTTACGGGTATCATAACCAGCCA
>CALCOP010000032.1 GCA_937897365.1 uncultured euryarchaeote | reverse complement strand
CAACATTCAGGCAGCAATGGCCCTCGCAGGAGCAGTTCGCTCGACACTCGGCCCACGCGGATTGGATAAATTGCTCATTGATGATGATGGACGGACACTTGTCACAAACGATGGTGTGACCGTCCTTGAATCGGCTAAGGTCGAACACCCTGTGGCGAAAATGATGATTAACGCCTCATCCGTGCAAGATAAGATTGCTCGTGACGGAACAACATCGACCCTCCTCATGTCTGCGGAGATGTTACAGAATGCTTGGCATTTGGTTACTCAAGATGTCCACCCTGCAATTATTGCACGTGGTTTTCGAATGGCAGAAACACATGCTCTGGAAGTACTCAGTGACTTAGCGCTCGATTCTGGTAAAGAGCACCGTTTACTTGCGACTCAAACCTCTCTTGCCGGCAAAGGTCATCACTCAATGCAGATGCTCCTTGCCCAACTCGCTGTTGAAGCCGCTGAAGCAATTCAAGTTGTTTCTGAAAACGGAACAGTCGCTGATCCAACACGCGTAAAAATATTACAGCAGTCTGGAGGTAGTATGGCGGATACTCGATTGGTTACTGGCTTGGTTTTAGCGAAAAATCGTATTCATGAGGACATGCCTCGGGTTGCGGGTGCTGGTAAAATTCTCCTTGTCGATGGAGGCATTGAGCGACGTTCGATGAAAAGTGATATGAAAATTAATGTTACATCTCCAGGTGTACTCGAGAGTTTTCGAGCGAAAGAGGTTGAATTACTTCAAGAACAAATCGATCACCTCCAAACGTTGGGAATTGGATTACTTGCTTGTAAAGAAGGTATAGATGAGGAAGCAAGAATCATGCTTGCACAAGTGGGAATTCAAGCCTTTCGCCGTGTCGCTCGTTCAGATCTCGACCTCTTAGCTCGCGGCTGTGGTGCTACGCTTGTCTCCGATGTAAAACGTGCTCATTCTGATGATTTGGGTGCTTTTATTTCCAGTAAAAACGAGACATGGGGAAGTGTTGCCCATTGGATTGTTGAAACCGAAGAAGGTGGAGCTACGCTCATTGCGTGTGGCAGTACTGAAACTGTTCTCGGAGAAGTAGAGAGAAGTTTTGCAGACGCACTTGGCGTTGCTTGCAGGATGCTTGAGGATAACCGCCTCTTGGCAGGCGGAGGTGCAACTCATGTAGCACTGGCTCGAAGTCTTCGTAGATTTGCAGAATCTATACCTGGTCGTGAACAACTCGGGGCAGAAGCCTTTGCCGATGCTTTGGAAGTTATTCCACGTGTCCTTGCTGAAAATGCAGGTTTAGACCCAATTGATACCTTATTACAACTCGTTGCTGCACAAGCAAACGGTGGTGATTTTTCCCACTACCTTGGATTAGACTTGCTGAACCGTCGACCAGCAAATATGGTGGAAAGCGGAGTCCTCGAGCCTTATTTGATTGCTCGCCAATCGATTGCTGGTGCGACTGAAGCGGCTATTTCCATTCTTCGCATCGATGATGTGTTATGGGCAAAACAAGACCCTTCAATGGCTGATGTCCCCGAAATGGAATGACCTCAGAAATCACTCCTCAACCACTTTTGAAAGGTAGTTGTTTCAAATAGTGGGCTTGAAGAACGACCTATGATGGGGACTGAGAGTCAAGCCTGTGTTGGTATCGACGATATCGCAATTCATTTTCCTCGATTGTACATGGATATGAAGGATTTTGCTGAACTGCGAGGTGCAGATTTTGGAAAATTGAACAAGGGCCTTGGGCTTGAAGCCATGGCTATTCCTGATGTGCATGAAGATACTGCTACGATGGGGGCGATGGCTGTTATGCAAATCATTGATCGCAACGGACTTGACCCGAATAACATCGGTCGAATGTATCTTGGAACGGAATCTGCTCTCGATGGTGCAAAGCCAACGGCGACCTATATCGTTGACATGCTCACTCAACGTTACCAAGAGCGCTACGGGGAAGATTGCTTTCGAAATTGTGATGTTGTTGACATGACTTTTGCCTGTATTGGTGCCGTTGACGCTTTACACACCACGCTTGATTGGGTTGCTCGCTCCACTGAACATGACGAGCGAACGGGTATCGTCATCTTCTCTGATAATGCCAAATACGCTCTCGAATCTTCTGGAGAATACACTCAGGGCGCTGGTGGAGGTGCATTGCTCATACGCAGAAATCCTCGACTTCTCGAGATTCCTGATTGTATTGGTGTGTCCACGACTCCAGTGCATGATTTTTTCAAACCTCGTCGCGAAGTGAGCATTCGTTCGGTAATCACCAACGTTATGCAATTGGCTCAGGAAACGGGCCACACCATGAAAAAGGGCTTGATTGAGCGAATGATTCGTCACCTTCCCGAATCCACTGTTAGAAAGTTAGGAATCTTCGCTCACGGAGAAGAAAAAGTAAGCGTTCACCGCGATGAACCAATTTTTGATGGACAATTTTCGAACCGTTGTTATCAATCGGCAGTTCGACAAGCCTTCCACAACTTTGCAGAAAAGGCTGAAAAACAGAATCGTTACAGTCACGGTGAGGATGAAAGACTAACTGAGCAATGGTCTCGAATCATTATGCATTTACCGTATGCATTCCAAGCCAAGCGCATGTTCCCTGATATCTTCCGTCACGACCGTGAAGGCACTGAAATGTGGGATGCGATTGCAGAGCAATTGGGTCCTATGCCTGCAGATCACAACTCTGATGACCCTCAAATCATTGAAATTTGGGAGAAAGCAATGGACGGGTATCGACGAGCGATTTCCAAAACTCCAGAATATGTTGATTTCCATGCCAGCCGGATTGAAAAAGGTCAACGCGCAAGCAGTCTCATTGGGAACCAGTATACCGGTTCTATTTTCCTTGCTCTCATGTCAACTTTTGAATCTGATTTAGAAGAAAACAGTAATCTCGACAACACGCTGTTTGGTCTATGTGGCTATGGTTCAGGCGCTAAAGCAAAAGTGTTTGAAGGAAAAGTCAGTCCAAGGTGGAGAGAAGTTGTTTCTCGTTGGCATTTGTTTGAACGTCTCGCAGGCCGCATCGCAATTGATCATATCACCTATGAAAACCTCCACAAAGGTTTGCAAGATGACAGCGTAGTTACGCCAAAAGGCGAATTCGCATTGGTCGAGATTGGTGATGAAGGCGTTGATGAAGGTGCTCGTCGATACAAGTGGGTCGGCATCAACGGTTAGAATCGGTTAAGAGTTCTCAATTCATCAAGAGAATTGTCATCCAGATGATTACTTCTTAAGGTTGGAAATCATTTCATCTACGATTTTATCGAGATTAAATCTTGGCTTCCATCCCCACTCTTCCTTGGCTACGACGTCGACGATTTCCTCTGGCCAAGAATCCGCATATTTTTGCCGAATATCTGGTTTGAATGTGCATGTGAACTCTGGTAGATGGCGTTGAATACTTCGCACTAATTCACCTGCGGTGAATGAACATCCCGAGATATTGTACCCACCTCTTGAATCACTAAGATCTTCGAACGGGATATTCATTAATTCAATCGTAGCACGAATTGCGTCATCCATATACATCATCGGTAATTTTGTGTCTTCACGGACAAAACATTCGTAATGTCCATCTTCCAAAGCACTGTGAAATATTTCTACAGCATAATCAGTAGTTCCTCCACCCGCTGGAGCTTTGTATGAAATGAGACCCGGATATCGAATACCTCTCATATCAATTCCCGATGTTACCGCTAATTCTTCACCAACAACCTTTGTTTTTCCATAAACGGTCGTGGGATTCAGCGGCGTAATTTGAGGTGCATTTTTGGGGCAATCTGGACCAAAAACGGCAATCGATGAGGGAGAAAACACCCTCGCATTATTTTCTTTCGCCGCAGCAATGACATTTTCTAATCCAGTTACATTGATGTCCCAACATAATTTTGGATTTTTTTCTCCCGTGGCTGAGAGTAATGCAGCTAAATGATAGACTTCAGTAATTTGTTCTTCAAACATCAATTTTTTGATTCCTTTTTTATCCATTACATTAAGAATTTGGCAACCTTCTGCTTCCCGAATATCTGTGGCTATAACGGCCTCGTGGCCATGTTTTTGTCGAAGTGCTTCTACCAACTCAGTTCCGATTTGGCCTAATGCCCCGGTGACCAGGACTCGTCCAGTTGGTAGGTCCATGAACATAGACATCGAACCCACCATTTGATTCTTCGCTCATTTCATCATGAGTTTGATTATTGATTTTTAGAGGTATGTTGATATGGGAGGCGCGACGGCCTAAAATCCCGTTGATGTGCATGAAGTACGTTGTGGTTAGCGGGGGAGTCCTTTCTGGATTAGGTAAGGGAGTTACTGCAAGCAGCATCGGTGTGCTCATGAAAAGTGCAGGGCTGCGAGTCACTTCTCTGAAAATTGACCCTTATCTTAACAGCGATGCTGGTACAATGTCGCCGTTTGAACATGGAGAAGTCTTTGTTCTCGATGATGGCGGCGAAGTCGATCTTGATCTCGGAAACTACGAACGCTTTCTCGATATCAATTTGGGTCGCGATAACAACGTCACAACAGGAAAAATCTACTCGAAAGTCATTGAGGCAGAACGACGGGGAGACTATCTCGGTAAAACCGTTCAAGTGATACCACACATTACGGGCGCAGTTCAAGATTGGCTGGAAAGGGTTGCTCATCAACCAGCCGACGGCAGTGACCTTGCTCCAGATGCATGTGTCATCGAACTTGGAGGGACTGTGGGTGATATTGAGTCTGCACCGTATATTGAAGCACTTCGACAATTCCAGTTCCGAGTTGGACGTGAGAATGTGACCTTTGTTCATGTTTCGCTCGTACCTGTAATGGGCCCAGTCGGAGAACAAAAAACCAAACCGACTCAACATACAGTGAAAGAATTGCGTGGACTCGGTATCACCCCTGATATTCTCGTTTGCCGTTCATCTGCTCCGCTGTCAGATGATACGCGTGAAAAGTTAGCAGCATTCTGCCATGTCGCACCAAAGGCAGTAATGTCAACACATGATGTTCCAAACATCTATCACGTTCCATTGATGCTTCAAGAACAAGGACTCTGTGATATTCTCAAGCTCGATTGCCATGCTACCGATTTACTCGAAGAATGGCGCACGATGGCTTACAATCTCGATACGCTTTCCGAAGAAGTTCACATTGCAATGGTCGGTAAATACACCAATCTTTCGGATGCCTATCTCTCAGTCATCAAGAGTTTGCAGCATGCGGCTATGGCAGTCAATCGAAAACTGGTCATCGATTGGATTGAAGCAAGTCATCTTGAATCGGATTGGCCGGAATCACAAGAACGAGAAGACGCGTGGAAATTACTCAAGCAAGCATCTGGAGTCTTGGTCCCCGGAGGCTTTGGTGATCGAGGGGTTGAGGGAAAAATCCTTGCTGCAGAATATGCACGAACCTCCTCGACTCCATATCTTGGCATATGTCTCGGATTGCAAGTTGCTGCTATTGAGTTCTGCCGTAATGTACTTGGTTTTGAGGATTCAAACTCAACTGAATTTGATGAGAATTGTAAAAATCCGGCAGTGATTTTCATGCCTGAAATATCTAAAACCCATCTTGGAGGCACGATGCGGCTCGGTAGCCGTCCAACATTATGGCAAGTCGATGATTGTAAAATCCGTCGGCTATATGGAGAAGGTGATTCAGTTGACGAACGACATCGTCATCGATATGAAATCAATCCAGATATGATAGAGGCTCTTGAATCATCAGGTCTAAAGTTTGTCGGAAAAGATGAAACTGGACAGCGCTGTGAAATTTTTGAACTCGATGGTCACCCCTATTATGTCGGTGTGCAATATCACCCAGAGTTCAAGAGCAGACCAAATCGCCCAAGTCCGCCTTTCCTCGGCTTACTCAAGGCATCTACAGGACAATTGTGATTACGCCTCTTCTATCCGAATAAGTCGAGTTGTTCTAAAACCCTGTAAGATTTTGACAAATCTCTTCGTTTGGAACACCTGGTCGAGAGCCACATCACCAGTATCGATTCGAACAGCGTTGAGTCCAATTAATTTTGCAGGTGTTGCAACACCAAGAATATTTTCAATACCTACCAATTTCAAGACATCGGGTGAGAGTTGGAGATTGCCTCTGCCAATGAGGAAGCCTTGCCCGCCCATCGGAGAGAGTAACAGAAGGCGTTGGCGCTGTTCGCCTTTTTCATCGACATGAAGAGCGATGATATCGAGGAGTTGTTGTTCGTTTAAATCGCTGTAGAGTTTTCTTTGGCCGTTTTCAACGGGCCCGAGCACATCGATTCCCAGCAGTGTGAGTTCTTCACCACAATTTTCGCCAATTCGGCGTAAAGTTCCACCACTTCCCCAAATAATCATGAGGTCTTCATCAGAATCGAGGAGTGATTTGACATGTTGAGACAATCCTTCGATTGTATCTACTTCACTCGTACGTTCAACTTGTTCCTTGGCGCCCTGCATGAACCGAGGACTCGATGGCGTCCATGCTTCACCATACATTCTGACTTTCCAAACGCCTTCCTGATAGATTTCCTCATCCAAGTCCATTACTTCTGTAATTGCGCAACGAAGATCGCCTAAAAGGAATGCCAAAGTAACTTCAGCAGCGGCTTTTGGAGTTGTAGCGAAACATCCAGAATGCATTTTAACACCTCCAGGGACACCAATCAATGGCATTTCTTGAGCGTCTTTATTGATGCTTTCAAGGGTATTCGCTATGTCTCTTGTTGTTCCATCACCTCCGGCATAGAGTATGGCTTCAGCACCTGATTCGACAAGTGCGTGAACCAGTTCACTGGTATCTTTTTCCGATGTAGTATCTGGAGTAATTCCAATACTCGAGAAGGTTATGTTTTCATTCGCCGAAGGCACCCAAGCACCTCCCATTCGACCTTCCCAACCGATACATTCCATCTTGACTTGTGTGCGATTAAGTGAACTTTCAAGCAAGGTTTTCAGGGCTTCAAGGGCTTGATTCATTCGAGGACCAGCTCGATCTTCAGCGCCAGCAGCTCGGGCTTCAGCAGCCCTTCCATCGCTACCTTTGAATCCTAAACGACCTCCAAGGCCAGCATCTGGATTTACCACAATACCGATGCGCATATTGTAATGGAAGTGAATCACCTTCAAGAAGACCTGCATTGACTTGTTAGGGCGATGGCATCAAAAAGCGAGGAGTAGAGGAGAGTTTAATGAACACTGTTCAACGCAGGCGTCTTGCAATTCTTCTCATGGTTTTTTCGACCATGGTTTGGTTAATTGCAGGATATGTAACTTGGGTTATGAACGGATGTAAGGCTTACATGCCTTTTATTTCTGACTTTGATTTGTATGAGCCAGGAGATACTATTTTCACTGTAGGCACTTTTGTGAGCGGCTATCTCGTGTTTTGGATCATCATGGAAATACATTCGATGAATATGAAGCGAATCTCTGATGGAGGTCATCACTCCATCTGGCACGGACTCAATCATCTCGCAGTTTTCCCCGGTTTGATTGGTGCATTTTCCTGTATTCGAATAGGTACTGTGCCATGGGATATCGATGGGCCTATGCACGGTCATTATGCCTTTGATATATTCAATAATGGAGTCTATTGGTGTTTACTGGTAACCGCCGTTACTGTTCGAATCTGGTGGAACCATAACCGATTTAGAACCGTACTCGGCTTACGAATTTTAGCCGCAGTTTCGGCACTTGTAGGCTTAGTTCAAATGATATCCATCCAAGCCAAAGTTTGGGGTCCTGATTTTGATTGGGATTCATACAATGTAACAACATCAGATATGCTTGAGTTTTGTACCAGCTCGACATATCCATTGCTTAACGTGGCAGCAGTTTGGGAATATGTCCTCGTATTCGGTATACTCGGAACCATTCTTTCCTTTTTACCTGAAGTGGTTTTTGAAGAATCAAGTACAGAAGAAGAATAGTTCTCCAGCGCAAGACTTGATGAGCCGTGCATGCTTTGGTCAACATATGAGTCGGAGGAAGGTGCACGTCCCAACTCTTGCTGATGCAATGGCTAAAGACTTCGCAGAGCTAAATAGCGATACTGAACAATCCTCGCCTACGGTGGAGAAAGATGGTGTTCCCGAAGTCGAAAAAGTGGTTCAAAAAGAGCCCGAATCTAAGCCAGATTATCGAGGACCTACTCAGCATGTAGCCCAACAAAACAGTTTCGTTGTGAATATGAAGCGAGCAGATGAAAAATCCCAAGAAAATATAGAACAACCGACGCCCAAAAAAGTTGAAATTCTCGACCGTCCGTCGACTTCAATTGGTGACGATTTTGATGTTGAATGGTAAGCATCGGTACAGGTCCTTATCAGTGTAAGCCCTCACCGAGGGTCATGGAAGTTACGCGAAACTTTGTCCGGATATTCATTATCATCTTTGGAACACTCGTTCTTGTATCCTATGTGTATGGCCTCTCTCACGCTTCGGATAAAACAGCACTCTGGGGTGGAATCCCCTGGTCGCAAGCGAAGTTCATTGTTCCTTTCATGTTCTCAGCCGCTTTTGGCTTCCTGATGTATTGGTGGATTATTCTCTACCAAAACGATGCCTCTGCTATGGAGTCTTTACGATGGCCTTGGGGTGAGTCAGATGGGGGCGGTGGCGCACGTTTACTGCTGGCATTTGCTTTGCTGGTAATTCCGTCTGCGTTATGGCTTGAAGCCACGATTTTTCATATTGAAAATGAGTATAGTTGGACCCCGATCTTGGTTGTCGGTGTCTTACTCTTGGCTTGCATAGGAAATATACTGATGGGATTGCTGGCTTATTCGGCTTATGTTGATGAAATGCCAGGAGGCGGAAAGATGTTAATCGGTTCGATACTCCTTGGAATCCAGTGCATTATCTTTGACGGCATCTATTGGAACCTCAAATTCCCTTGGTAAGCATCGTTTACGTCAAAGGCATACTGTTTCCACTGCTTGGCGAGTGATGGTTTGATGAAGGGAGAACAACCCCGTAGGGGTTGAAGGAGAGAGCCCCATGTCACTCATCAATGTCACTTTGCCCGATGGAACGGTCAACGAGTATGCTGCTGGGATCACCTGTGCTGAAGTTATTACCGATGCACTGGGGAAGAAACACGGGTGTTTAGCGGCGCGGATTGATGGCGAGGAATGTGACCTTTCTCGCCCGATTGAAAGTGATTGCTCCGTTGAAGGGATTCTCACGGATTCCGATGAAGGAATGTACATCCTACGTCACAGTGCCGCTCACTTACTTGCGCAAGCAGTCATGTCCATCTATCCCGACGCAAAACCGACCATAGGACCTCCAGTCGATCGTGGATTCTACTATGATTTTGCGATGGAACCTATTTCAGAATCAGACCTCAAACCAATTCAAAAAAAGATGCAAGAATTGGCACGTAAGAATTTCACAATCGAGCGAATAGAGTTAGACGAGGCACAGCTGAAAGACCATTTCTCACACAATCCATACAAACTGGAAATAATCCAAGATAAAATTGAGGATGGCAGTGGTTCAACCATCTACAAACAGGATGACTGGTATGACTTATGTCTCGGTCCACACGTCCCCAATACTTCGAGATTGATGAATGTCAAACTGACAAGCATTTCATCAGCTTATTGGAGGGGTGATCAAGACAGAGAACAGTTGGTTCGAATTTATGGTCTTGTTGAACCGAGTAAAGAGGCTCTTCGGGCCACGCTTGATCGTTTAGAACAAGCAAAGAAAAGAGACCACAGGAAACTTGGAAAGGACTTACAATTGTTTCATATCGATGAGGAAGTTGGCCAAGGTTTGATTCTTTGGACCCCACGTGGTTCGATTATTCGTCAGGAGTTACAGGATTTCATTTCTTTCCACTTGCGTCGACAAGGATACTCTCAAGTCTTTACACCGCACGTCGGTAAATTAGACTTGTATCGCACCTCGGGGCACTTTCCCTATTACCAAGAGTCACAATATCCTCCGCTTGTTGAACGCGAACTGATGAAGAAATTATCAGATGAGGGGTGCACCTGCGGCGAACTTTCGAATTTGATGAAGAGTGGAGATATCGATGGATACATGCTTAAGCCAATGAATTGTCCTCACCATGTCAAGATTTATGCTTCTCAAATGCGTTCTTATCGTGATTTGCCACTACGTTTGGCAGAATTTGGAACGGTCTATCGTTGGGAGCAGTCGGGGGAAATCTCAGGTTTGACTCGGGTTCGAGGATTTACTCAAGATGATGCCCACCTTTTCGTAACTGAAGACCAAATTGCTGAGGAAGTTCTTGGATGTATCGAACTTGTCCAAATTATATTTGATAAACTTGGTATGGATGATTACCGAGTACGAGTCGGTCTGCGAGATTTAGACTCTGACAAATATGTCGGTGACCCCGAACGGTGGGATAAAGCAGAAGACGCCTGTCGTGCGGCTGCGGAATCACTCGGGGTGAATTGGTCTGAAGAGCAGGGTGAGGCGGCTTTCTACGGCCCTAAGATCGATTTCGTCGTGAAAGATGTTATTGGTAGAGAGTGGCAACTTGGAACAGTTCAAGTGGATTATAATTTACCCGAGCGCTTTCATTTAGAATACAAAGGCAGTGATGGTGAAATCCACCGTCCGGTTATGATTCATCGCGCACCCTTCGGTTCTATGGAGCGATTTTGTGGTGTCCTCATCGAACATTTTGCTGGCAAATTCCCTACTTGGCTTACACCAACACAGTGTCACATTATCACTATACGGGGAGAACACCAAGCATATGCAACACAGGTTGCTGATGCATTACGCAATGTAGGAATACGTGTCGAAGTTGACGATTCTGATAATAACATTATGAAGAAGATTCGAAATCATCGTAAGTTGCAACCTGCTTATATGGTGATTCTCGGTGATGATGAGACTGAACATCGTACTGTCAGCCTTCGAGCACGTAATGGTGACCAAGTCAGCGATATTCCTCTTGATACTTTTATCAAGGATTTGAGAAATGAAATCGATGAGAAGGTGACTCAACCATCTTTAGTGAATTCGCCAAATGAAGAGTGAGGTACGAAGATGTCTGCGCCACCTATTGTAAGCGGATTAACACTCGCTGCCTTGATTCCATATCTCTTGGCAGCGGCAACCGCTTGGCTCTTTTGGACGCGTGTCGTCCCCCGCCAATTACGTGGTCTACAAGTGGCTTTTGAAACGGGAATAAAACGATATGAAGTTCATCAAATCACCACATCAACACAAGATGCGCGAGATTTACTTTCTTCCCGAGGTATGTTTTCCGGAGTTGCAACCTATATCTTCGCCTTGGTTGGAGCGCTGTTGTTGTTTTTCGAATTTTTAATGATTCGATTTGATTTATCTGATGGATACCATGCGCCCTCTCTGAGCATTGCCCTCATTTTCATCGCACTCCCCGCTTTGATTTCGGCGGGCACTTCTTTGGGTGCTCAAGTGATCAAACCCATAGGTCAAGACCGAGCCTCTTTACAAGAGTCAAATATTTGGCGTGTGTATACTTATTTTATGTTGATGATCCTTTGGATAGGATTGGTGTTTGCGATCTATTTGCTTCTCGATGTAGCAGACGTGCCGACTTCCCGAAGGTTCAGTATCGCGGCTTTTGCCATGTTCTCACCTTCTATTCTTGCTTACGGTCGCATTCTTGGGTCCTCTTGGCAAGCTCTCCGACAATCCTCTCGGAAAATCGCTGGAGGAGAGCCCTCTCCCTTCCATAATCATGTTCCGAGTGCAAAGCAGCAAGGTATCGCGCAAATTGTTAACATCAACTTGATTGTAATGCCTTATGTTGCGTTGAATACATTACTTTCTCTTCTCCTCTTGTTGTATGACCCAGATATGCTGGTTCATTCAGACCGGGTTCTTGAGCTTCCAGAGTATAGAGTCCAAACGACCTTTATGGAGGAAGGGGGAATCCTCGGATTTGGTCTCATTGAATTGTTTTCATTTATTCCACAGCCGGGAATACGCGTTCCCATCGTAACATTCGTACTGCTCTTTTTGTTATTGAACGTCGCAGTCATAGGCTTCCTCTTCGTCTATGAAGTTGCTCGGATTCTTTTCCTTGATGTTCAGGATGTTTCTGGAAAAGGAGGCATTAAGTTAGCAGACAGCCGTTTGTTGAGAGCCGAACCAAGTCAACAAGCAAAAGTTCTCAATTTCTGTTTCACAGGCTTTGCAGGTCAATCGATGCTTTTGTTAGCTCTGGCGATGATCACATTTTGGGATTCGAGTTTCTTACCGCAGGGTTCTGCGTGCGGTGAATGGGAAGACACCGTTTGTTCCGTCTTAGAGAAAGATGCCCTTGAAGAACTCACATGGATGCTTGCCTCTGGTGGTCAGATAGCCTTCCTCATCGTTTGGTTGAACTCACGACGAATTGGTTTGAAACTTGAAGACATTACCTTTGATGCTGCGGTTGGAGAAAATAGAGCGCGTCTTTCCGAAATGCAAGACATCATCTACCTCAAACAAAAACCGTTCACTGAATTGGTTTCAAACGACCAATGGCCGAAAGCGCTTGATCGCTTAGATAAGATTCATGAGAACCATGACTCTCAATTAGAGGGCCTAACGCTTGCACGCAAGACTGATGCCATGATGGAACTCTATGCAGGGCTTGGCCGCTGGAACGAAGCTGAACAAGAAGCGATTTCACTTCTCGCTCTTCGTGGGGGACGCGAAGCACAAGTCGCTCGTTTGGTACTTGCAGCATCAAGTCTTGCTCAGCGAGATTATGCTGAAGCCAAACCTCGCCTTGAACTCTTGAGTAACGACGATATTGAATCGGCTCGCCTGCATTGGGTTGCTTCTTTGTTTAATCCAAAGCATCGCTTCCTCCAACCAGAGCATACCGCTCTGCTCTCAATCGATCCGGTGATGAAACGAAACATCGACCTTGTTCATCGGTACAGAGACGGTAAATCTCAAAGTGAATTGAAATATCTAAACACGCCTCCTGGACGTATTTTCTTGCTGGGTGACATTGCTCGTATGCGTTTAGCAGGAACCCCCGATAAGGCACTCAATTTACTTGAAGATTTTATCAAAACCAATGATATCACAGATTGGACACATGGAGAAGTCGTCCGTGCACTCCTGCATATCGATGCAGGTCGAATAAACACCGGAGTCACGATGGCGGAAAAACTTGCACTGAGCAATGCTCGGCACCCTCATGTCAGGAATCTTATCGGAGCACTGTCTCGAGAGGGGCATGTCAAGATGTTACCTTCCGAGACGACGCCAATTGAATGGCTCAATGACTCAGGTCTTGACTGGTTGAACAGTTGGATTCGAAAGCACGTTGTTTCCCCTCCCCCTACCTTTACCAAGAAACCATTATTCCAGCATGCTTGGAACTCAAACGGATGGACTGCATTCAATGGTTCAGGAAGTCTTGAACAGGCAATATCGAAAAAATCGAACGGTTGGAAAGTGATTCAACAGATCTGGCCAGATGGACTACCAATGTGCATCCACACGCATTTGACTGGCATTGTTATCACTGTATCTGGAATGCCAGTAGATCTTGGATTCCCGGGTACACTGGACCTAACTATGATTGAAAAGAAGGGATTACTCGAATTTTAATCTCAGATTCGTCTTCGAAGTTTTTCCATGAAATTATCCGCTTCTGACAAGTGTTTGAGACAATCTTCCACTCGTCCACCTGCAAGAGATTCAGCAGCAAGGGCTATTGCTTGTTCGCAATCTCTTCGAACTTCATCCTCAATCGAGATTCCGCTTGCATCGCATTGATTACGTAGAATTTGCCATTCTTCTGACACAAAGTCATACAATTCAAGTGCTTCATCACTTGCCTGGCCTTCATTGTCCAAGTCTGTAGTCATTTCATCGAGCAAATATTTGGCATGTGACCATTGTTTACGATTTGCTGCCTCCTCTACGTCTTGAAGACGCTTGTCCCACATCTCTTTATCATCACGTTCTTTGTACTGCTCGACCAGTTTTTTACGTTGTCGAAGAGCACGCCGAACGTTATCCATCGCGCTTCTTTCTGCTTCAATTGAGCGAACCACGCCGTCCGCTAATCCAATTGCCTGACTCGGATTGCCCGCCTCGATTGCGTCTTCAGCATATTCTAATCGTTGAACGAGCTCTGTAGTGTCCAAACCATCCGTTTGATCTAATTGTCGCCGTGCTTCCTTAACGGATTCAAATGCTCGACCTTGGGCATCTTCATCTGCCAAGAGTTGTTGTGGGATGACACTTGCAAACTCATATGCTTGTCGTGGAGCCTCAGATGCAAGTTTCTTTCGAGCATCGGATAATAATTCTCTCAAATGCTGAACGCTTTCAGCATTATTATCTGAGAGCAAACGACTGGCTTCTGCAATAGCCTGTTCGGCAATCGCCCACCATTCAATGATGTCTTGAGCGAGTTTTTTCGATTGCCTGAACAGCATTTCTCCTTCTCGCAATGAACCAAGTTTCACTTCTCGTGCTCCCATTTCATATGATTTTCGGGGTCGTTTAGCGCTGGGAGCAATTGATTCCGCCTTTTCGATTGTCAGAATCGCATCGGCTTGAATGATTTCCACATCACCGCTCAAGGAAAGAGTCCGTTCAATATCTTCTTCTGCCTCATCAAGAAGTTTCATTCCATAGTCTGGGTCGATGTGCCCTTCTTCCTTCGCAGTCATGACTAAACTTGCAGCTTGGTCAACGGCCGAACCTTGGGCTTTCAGTTCAAGCAATCGAAGTTCCAATGCATCCAAACGTTTTGCAAAATGTTTTCGGTTTATGCGTTGATCATCCCCTGCAAGCCAAATGTAGCCTGTTGCTATTCCTGCAGCAAGGAGTGAGCTTATCGATGCTAACCACTCATATGTCATGGAATCAGGAATCTGTCCAACAAAGAGTGAGAATGCTGCCACGACACCGAGACCAGTCATTATGGCGCGCCATCGCATAACGTCCAATCCCCCTCGTAACACTGAACTTGAGGTTTGAAAGCAAGCATAGCCGACAGTCAGAAGAAAGGCACTACCAATCGTTGATGTCAAATTGTTGAAGTTGAGTTGCAGCGAAGCAATGATGAGCAATACAGGCCATGCGATGGAAGCGAAGGAACCCACTCTCGTCCTGGCTTTTGGATTATCGAGTACTGAATCCTGAAGAATCAATCCGTATGCAATGACAATGAGCGGATATCCAAGCCCTTCAAGTAAACCTGCCTCACCTCGAATAGCCGATTGAAGACTGGGCCACATGAGCCAAACTGCACCAGCAAGAATGAGCAGTGCAGAACCGCTGGTCAAGCGGTCAAGACGCTGTTGTCTCGACTTACGAGCAGCGTCAAGGGCTGCATCAACATCCACCCATGCGTCAAGAGCCATACATGATGACAGATACATCACGGTCATAACCACTCCGCTTTTTCGATTCCTCGACTTGCTCTTCGTTGGATGAAATTGATGCAATGATGCAATCATTTCGATGGTAATGTTCATGGGTGTCTTTGGCTGCCTTTAGGAGAAGGACGAGAGCGTATGGCTGGACTCATTACTATGGACGACTTGACAAACGAACAAATTCTGGAGATATTAGCAGATGCTGAACGTCTCCTCCCTGTAGCACGCGGAGAGATATATCTTCCTTTGTTGCAAGGAAGAATACTTGGTAACCTTTTTTTCGAACCAAGTACGCGAACTCGAATGTCGTTTGAAACTGCGATGAAAAGACTTGGCGGAGACGTGGTTAATCTTGGTGACGTTAAGACCTCCTCTGTAGTAAAAGGCGAGACATTGTTTGATACCATCCAAATGGTCGATGGTTACACCGACATTATTGCAATGCGTCACCCACGTCAAGGTGCAGCTCAATATGCTCAGGATGCAGCAAGCGTCCCAATTCTCAACGGCGGTGACGGAGCAGGCCATCACCCCACTCAAACAATGTTAGACCTGTTCACAATCAAGCAGGCGCACGGCCGACTTGAAGGATTGAAAGTTGTTTTAGCAGGAGACTTGCGTTACGGCCGAACTGTTCACTCTCTTTCGCACGCATTGACTCGTTTTGGTTGTGAATTGATTTTCGCAAGTCCTGATTTACTTAAAATGCCTGAAGAAATTGTTTCAGACCTGTTGGCTCAAGGGGCGAGTGTTGTCGAGACTGAAGACCTGTATGATTCAATGAATGATGCAGATGTTGTCTACATGACTCGGATTCAAAAAGAACGATTTGCTGATGAAGATGAATACGCGAGATGTGCAGGTGCATACAAACTCCACGCTCGTCATCTCAAAGAGGTCAAACCGGACATGATTATCATGCATCCTTTACCTCGAGTTGATGAAATAGACCCTTCAGTCGATGATACACGGCATGCACGCTATTTCGAGCAAGCATTCAATGGTGTTGTGGCTCGAATGGCTTTGCTGTGCCGTTTACTTGGCGTTTCTGTCCCTGAAGAAGTCAAAGGAGGTGCTTTGTGATGTCAAATGAACACAGTATGAGGAGAGTAACTGCGATTCGAAATGGTACAGTGATCGACCATATCCCTTCTGGGCAGGCTATGCGAGTTCTCGAAATGCTCGGTATCGGTGGGGAAACTGCTGTTCCAGTTTCTCTTGTGATGAATGTTCCTTCCAAGAAAATGGGGTCGAAAGATATCATCAAGGTCGAGGACCGAGAGGTAACTCAACCTGAACTCGACCGGCTCGCTCTGGTCGCTCCAGATGCTCATGTTTCTATTATTCGAGCATATTCAGTTGCTGAGAAATTAACGATTAATCTTGGAGAAGAAGTTGTTAATGTTGTAAGGTGCACTTTTTCTAATTGCATTACGACAAACCTTCGTGAACCTCAAGATCATCGATTGAAAGTTGTTAACAGAGACCCATTGCAATTGCGTTGCCATTATTGTGGACGTCCACAAAATCTGGCTGAACTTGCGAATAATGTGCTGTGACTAATCGTTCATGAGTACTCGTAAATCACAAGCTTTGCATTGTTTTCCAGACGTCAGTTCACCGCAAATTTCACAGGGCTTTGGAGGAGCAGGTCGGGCTTCATTACCTCCTAAGTCGATTACTTGATCACGCAGTTCTTTGATGTTGTCTGCCATTCGTAACAATCCGTGACGAGTTCCAGGGACGTCAGCCTCCATTTGAGCAACCATCTCTCGATGGCGCCATCGAAGTGCGCCTTTTGCATGCGGGCATTCTTCGTGATGGAGTGGTAAATTTCTATGCAGGGCATAAAGATGAATTTCTTGTTCCGGTATCCATCGCAAGGGAACGATTCGCGGTGCAAGTCCGTCTACGGGGGTAGCGGTGTGAGGTGCAAGTCGGAGTGTTCTCTCCAAATCCCCATTGGTCACATTCATTAACACTGTTTGAGCCATATCATCGAGGTTATGTCCTAAGGCGATGTAATCTGCACCGACCTTTTTTGCCAAGTGATTGATGCCTTGGCGGCGAAACACACCGCAATATGAACACGGCATTCGAGGTGCCTTTTTGTTTTCTTTTGAGAGATTTGGAATCCGTTCTGCGACTTCATCCATTTCTTTGAAACTTAATTCAGGATAGTTGACAGTAATGAATTCTACACCTAATCGATCGCACAATTCTTGGGCGCATACCAAAGAGGGAGGCCGGTATCCATCGATTCCTTCATCCACCGTGCCAGCGATGATCGTGACATCAGGACGCTTTCCAAGACGATCGACTAAGCTGTCCAGCAGTACCGCAGAATCTTTCCCTCCAGAAATTGCAACGAAAATGGTCGTGTCTTTGTCTCTTGGAAGTTTCAACTGATGGCGCAATTCTCTTCCTATCTTTTTACGGACAGATTTGGCCATGTGCTCACCGCACAATATTCTGCCGGAGTATGCTTGTTCAAGTATGGCAGGTTTGGAACAACTATCGCATGTCGGTACTGAAAATACCGGATTCACCTCCTTCGCCATGTACCCTTGCGTGCGCCTCTATGGTTTGAGTTCACCGCTTGATTGATACTTCTTTTGCATCATTCAATTTTTGCTATCGGATTTTTCTCAATTGGATTTTTAATTTTTCAATTAGAAAATTGGGCGTCCATGGAAGAGATTATTCTGAAAATGGTGGCCTTTCTCGAGAGTGTAAGGCGCGGAAACTACACTAAAAACAAGTCTCCGCGACTTCCTTTTTTGATTCTCCAGTTGGAAAATCAATTTAGGTCTTCAAATCCCCCTTTAGGGGGATAAAAGCGCAAAACTACTTGAAGGCTACAGCGTAGACGAAGATTTTGAGGGCCATGCTGCAACGAGTACTTGCTGGATTTGTTCGTCTCGAAGGCGTTGAACAAGCGATGCTCATCGATGATACAGGTCAGCTACTGGCGAGTGTTGGAAATGAGGGCATGCTTCCTCCTTTTCAGGATGCGATTGAAATGATTCATGTTGCTCAAGAAACAGGTCATGCACTTGGCTTAGGCCAAGTTTATGAGGTCTGGTGCGAAAGTGAAAAACGCATGGTTATCGATATTGCAGCACCGAATCGAATCGTAGTCCTCAGTGGTGACGGCGGGCGATTAGCTCGCTGGCGTCATGCCTTAGACCGAGATCGTCGCATTGTTGCGACAACCCCCAGAATGTGAGTGATACCATGTTTAACCTACCAGAAGGAACCAAAGTTGAAGAAGAAATCGATGTTGGCGAGGGCACAATTCAAGCGTTTGATCACGGAGTCATAACGACATGGATTGGCCGTAGAAAAACCCCCACTGGTCACCGTTTAGTTCGTGCTGGACGTATTGTTGGTTGGCTTGCTGAACCGAGTAAAGGTAAACTTCTTTTGGGTGGTAAGGAAGCCCGCCTTCGACTTGAAGAAGTAGAGGCTGAAGGGTCGTGTAGATTTACTGCAGGGTCATATTCACTGGCGGGATTAGGCAGTGTCGCAGAGGTGGTACCTGAAGCGTTTGAGTTTACCGCAGACCGACAAGGCCTTCTTGCTCGGGGAAATGCTCTTCAGCGTCTTATGAGCAGAGACCTTTCGGCTGTTCTTCGTGTTCTCAGTGAACAAGAGACTGTCCGGGGGGGTGTCGTGGTTGACCAGGGCATGCTTATCGATTCAATAGGGGATTTACCTGCCGAGCCTGAGAGCCTCTCCGCTCAAATTCATTCCACGCTTTCCGATATTCGTATGGAAACCCTCAACGATGGATTAGGCCTCAATGGCTCGAGTCATTGGACTCTCCACACGAACGACGGGGCTCTCCTTCTTGCGGAATCAGGAGATATATCTCTCGGTGTTTGGACAGAAGCCAATACCAATCATGCCCGCCTAATTTCTGCCGCCTCATCGCTACTTGATGGCGAAGTTGGAGCAGTTGGTGCTCAAGGAGGAGCCATTCCAGAAGGTTTTGTTTTACGTGAAGGTCGAGGCGGACCTGATGCTATTGTTTCAATGCTAACTGCTGCAGTTACCGAGGAAGTCACCGGGCATTTGCAAGCGGGTCAGTCTTCCAATGCCGTTTCTGTTCTTTTATCGAGAGGTATTCCTGTTGGAATATCCGCACCAGATGGTAACACATTTGATCAAGCGATGCAAAAGTTCACCGATTCAAAATGGGTCTTGAAACTCCACAGGCTTCCAGTCGGCAGTATTGTCTCTCGAGACTCCGGCAGCATCACTGAATTCACTCTTGATGGATTCAAAGATTTGTTAGTAACGCTTCGAACTCGTTCAGAAAGCCGCCGTGCGAACCTTACTGCGAAACTCAATGATTTATTTGGTTTTGAGATTGGTATGGATATCTTGCGTTCAAGCAGAGCATCTGTTAAATTTTCTGAAACATACGAAGAAGTCGCAGAAGGATTAGGTGGGGATGAGTCAGAACCGATGGCAATTGATTCGGGACTTCGTCGCAGATTAGAAGCAGCCGATCACCGCATAGATGAGTTGGTCAAAGAAAAGGCATCGTTAGTCAGCCGTCTTGAAGAGGCCCATACCGCAAAGAATGCTGCACAAATTCTTGCACGTGAGGCTTCCGAATCTCGCCAAGAATCCGTGACTAAGATAGAACAAAAGGATTCATCCTTGGATAAAATGCAACTCGATCTTGCAGAATCAAAAGCAGCTACTGAGCAAGCAGAGAATCGAGCGGAACGCTTGGTTAAGAGGGTGAATGAACTTGAGCATCAGGTAAGTGTTCGGGCTTCTGAACTTGCTAAGGCCCTTGGAGATGCAACTTCCAGCGAAGCCTTACGTTCAGAAATTGAAGAATTGGCATTGAAAGAATCGCAACTCCATGCAGATTTAATTGCCGGAAGTGAACAACTCGCAACCATACGTAAACAATCGGAAGATGATGAACGCAGGCTACGTGTTTTGCAAGAACAAGTTGAAGCAACACGAGAACGACATACTCGAGTTCAAGCAGAATCAATGCTCCTTGAGGAGAAGATTCACACTCAAACTTCGGAACTCGAGGTAATTGATGCTGAGGCCAAAGCTTCTCGACGTCGTTCAGAAGAAGACCGAACACGTTTGAGTGCGGACGAAGCTCGGCAAGCCCAGGTTCAAGCTGAATTGAGGGAGTTAATGACCGAGAGACGCCAAACATTACGTGAACTCGGTGACTTGGGTGCGCGTCGAGGTCATGCTGAAGCGGAACTTATCTCGTTAATCGAACGTGCAGAAGCACTCTCTCAGGCTCACGAAGACGCACTTTCTGACATCCAAGAAGCGGAGCGTCTTCGCGCACGGCTTGCAGAGGAACCATTAGCACAAGCGTTGCTCGATGATGCATCAACCTTTGATGGCCTCGGTCCTGTATTGGAACGACTTGAGAATGCAAGGGCTCTGGGCTATTCAGTCACACTGTTAGACCGTGCAGTCGAGCGTGGTTTACAAGTGATTCAATCGACAGTTGACCATGTTGCTGCCACACCTCGCCACCTCCTATCGAGTGAAGTCATGACTTTACTTGAGCGTCAAGTCCCTCAAACAGCAGGGGCTGTCCGTGGACTTGCAAGATGGTCAGTCCAACAAAGACTCGAACATCAATTAGGCGAGACTGTTGGGCATGTTGTTATCGATTTAGAGCATCTTTTGGAAGATTTTGACCGCTCAATTACCATGCTTCGCCGACTACGCAATGTCCTTGAGCAACTTGTTCGTCTCGGAGCACCTCCTCAAGAAGTAGAGGCGTTGCTCAACAACTGTACTCGGCCTGAAGCCCTACCGAGCATTGCCCAAGCCACCCGTAAGTTGATTCAAGTCGCACTTGATGATATTTATCTTGAGGCTGATCAGCGTGATGCGGGTGAAGCTATTGCCTTAGAAGATACGGCTCGCGTACTTGAAGAATTGATAACTCAACTCGATGCTTCAGGACTTGCAGATGGTGTGCCTCGTGGTATGCTTTGGGAGTTCCAACGTGATGGATTGTTACCGTATGAACGCAACGCAGTGCCCGCAGAGCAACGAACCCCAGTTGAAGAGGAAATGCTCACTGATATGGAACCGTCTCTCGCTGGCAATGTCCCGGTGTCCTTGGATGCTGAAACCAGTGAAGTCGTCGTCGATGAAGCTGGCTGGGAGACCCTCAAGGCACCTGTTGATGAAGGCCGAGATTCTGAGGCAATACCTGAAGCAAAGACCGTTACGCCAATCCCGGAATCTTCGTCAAATCAAAGTGATGAGCGTGCTGAATTGGAGGCTGAACTTGCCCGCCTTGACGCTTCTTGGAATCATCGTAAGGAGCCTACATCCCAACAAGCAACAGATCCTGCACTGGCAGCGCTTGAAGCACG
>CALCOP010000031.1 GCA_937897365.1 uncultured euryarchaeote | reverse complement strand
TCCACCCGGTCCTTCAAAAGGCGGCCCACCAAAGAAGAGTGGTCCGCCTGGTCCCTCCAAAGGCGGCCCTCCAAAGAAGAGCGGTCCACCCGGTCCTTCCAAAGGCGGCCCTCCAAAGAAGAGCGGTCCACCTGGTCCTTCGAAAGGCGGTCCTCCAAAGAAGAGCGGTCCACCCGGTCCTTCAAAAGGCGGCCCACCAAAGAAGAGTGGTCCGCCTGGTCCTTCCAAGGGTGGCCCTCCGAAGGGCGGTCCGTCAGGGCCAAAAAGAGGTCCACCACGTTGATGCTGGGGGCTAAGATTTGACTGAATTGCCAGATTTTGGGAACATTCGCTTTGCTGGAAAACTCCGTCCATCTCAAGAGGCAGCGAGCTCCATCATTCGCCCTCAACTTGATTCTGGAAAGAGTCGCTTACACATTGTTGCACCACCGGGTTCTGGAAAAACAGTTCTTGGCCTTTATGTCTGGTCTGACTTGATTCGTAAACCAGCTCTTGTTTTATCTCCAAATTCTGCAATTCAAGCACAATGGGCAGCACGGACCTCACTCTTTGATTTAGATGGGAAAGACGATTTTATCAGCACGGACCCTCAAAATCCAGGATTGCTCACATCTTTGACTTACCAGTCGGTAACAATGCCCCGTAAGGGAGGGGAAGACTTGGATAATGTTGCTCTTGAATTGTGGGCAGAGAAGCTCATCGATGAGGAAGAAGCGTCAAACCATGAGGAAGCAATGGCTTGGGTGGAAGATTTGCAACAGAAGAATGAGGAATATTACACGAAAAGGCTCTCTACATACAGGAAAAAGGTGAGAGATGAATTTGCAGAGCATGGAAACGCTCTATGGACTTTACACGAAAGCGCAAAAGCGAATCTCCTTCGACTCCAAAAGATTGGTATTGGACTTATTATTTTGGATGAATGTCATCATCTCATGCATCATTGGGGGCGAGTTCTCAGCGAAGTTCGAGAGATGTTTGACAATCCAGTTGTTCTGGGTCTTACCGCCACTCCACCAGCAGGAGATGGGTTCAAAGAAGCCGATGTACAACGCTATGAAGATTTCTTTGGACCGGTCGATTACAGTGTCCCAGTTCCTGCTTTAGTACGTGACTCGAATCTTTCACCCTACCAAGATTTGTGCTATTTCGTCCGACCTGCTAGCCATGAATTGAAGTATATTGCAGGCGTTGACCAAGAATTTGAAACACTCCTTAGCGAGTTGCGTGAAACTAAATATGATGCTGAAGAAGATCGAGTTCCAGACCTTGACCGGTGGGTGCAAAATCAACTGAGGGAAAGAAAGTCTCCGAGTGGAGACACGCTAACTTGGAGCAAATATGAGCAACGTTATCCTGCCTTTGCCGAGGATTCACGTCGATTTTTGAAGATGAATAACAAGGTCTTGCCTAACGATGTTCCTCAAATTATTATGCTGGAAAAGGACGAGTCCTTTACCCGCATCAGTGTACTCAGAAATGTACTCTCCCGCTATGTTCGCCACGGCTTACGTCGTTCAAAATCAAAAGAAGACCATGCACTTGCAGAATCAGTTGTTGACCGTTTACGAATGCTTGGAGTTATGATTACCGAAACCGGTTCAAGGGCATGTGCTTCACCGGTCGGACGTGTTATGGCATATGCTTCGGCTAAAACCGAAGCTGTGAATGAAATTATTTCTGTAGAAATGCAAACATTGGGCAAAGATATTCGTGCAGTCATTGTAACTGACTTTGAAAAGACGTCTGCTACGACTCTGGTTGAAGGCGTTCTCGATGAAGAGGCAGGAGGGGCCATTGCTGTTCTTCGTTCTTTAGTCCACAATCCTGCAGGGGATTATTTAGACCCAATTTTGATGACGGGTAGCACAGTCCTTGTCGATGATGATCTGTATGAAGCCTTCATTGCTAAAGCCGAACTTTGGATTGCAGAACGGCGACTCGAGATACGCCTTGAAGGACGTCCGCATCAAGGTTTCATGGAAATCCATGGCAAAGGCAAGGATTGGATTCCTCGGTACTATTCGTTAATGATCACTGAATTTTTCCAAGAAGGTTTTACTCGATGTTTGGTCGGAACTCGTGGATTACTCGGTGAAGGATGGGATGCTTCTCGAATCAATGTTCTTGTGGATATGACTTCAGTTACAACCAGTGTAAGTATTAACCAACTTCGTGGCCGTTCCATTCGTATTGACAAACAATGGCCAGAAAAAGTGGCAAATAATTGGGATGTCATCTGTATTGCAGAAGAGTTCACAAAGGGTTTCGATGATTATGAACGCTTCAAAGAAAAACACAAACAATTGTATGGAGTATGTGATGATGGAACCATCGAAAAAGGTGTGGGGCATGTTCACGCCGCATTCAATGATGTACGTCCTGAGGGAATCAGTGAAGGGATGGCACTTTTCAATGAAGAGATGTTGCGCCGGGCTCGAAATCGTGAACACACGCGAGAACTTTGGGGTATTGGTCAGCCTTTTGGTGCTGAATCACGTCCCGCTCTTGAAGCGAAAGCACCATCCGGTTTTGCCCTTGGATTCCAATTTGGAACTCAAAAAGAAATGTGGACCAACTCCACTCTTACTCTTGCCATCGCAGAAGCAATTGTAGGAGCATTTCACGAGTTGGGTGAGATGACAAAACATTGCTCTCCAAAGGGCGGTGAGCGAGGCGGAGGTTGGTTGCGATACCATTTGCATCATGCAACACCAGAAGAAGCCGAGTTGTTCAGCTCCTCACTGGAAGATGTACTCGGTTCACTTGAAAAAGCACGTTATGTCGTGACTCGTTCTTCTCAATTTATGCAAGACACGTGGGTTTCCAAACTGATGCCAGAAGTTATTGCAAAATATCTTCGAAAAGAAGTGAGTGTTATTCAGATGTATCACAAAGTACCTTCAAAATTGGCTTCAAGCAAGGAACGTGCGGAAGTTTTCCTGAAACATTGGTTTAGACATGTAAGTCCTGGGCACATCACATATATGCGCAATGATGAAGGAAAAGAGTTGATGAATGACATCTTGGAGAAAAATCTCGGTCCTCAACTTGGTCTTCACCAAAAGAACGTCTACCTCTGATCAATTCGCACAAGAATCGCACTGGAACGTCTTACCTTTGTGGGCATTACAGAATCTCTTGCGGCAATCAAAGCAACGGAAGTCAAATGCGTCGACGGCATTCGAGCATCCTGGATACCCACATACCTCTTCAGATGTTTGCGCTTTCGAAGTCGAAATATTTTGGTTGCCCCAGAATCCTCCACTTGATTGGGTTGGTTGCGCTGGTGCTGAATTGAATGCATTTGCTTTCGAGAGGCCGAGTGTATTCAAAACATGGTCGTTGGCAAAGAATTCTTCAGTTTCTCTTCGCGACATAATACCAAATGAAAGTGCGTGCGCTTGAGCCTCTTGAATGTCATTAAAACCACGATTATTCAACCCCATTCGGCTGATGATGTTGTTGTAATTTCGAATGCGACTTTGCGTCATATTACCGTCTTTCCAACGCTTACGACGTCGATTATTTGTTGGTTTTACTTGATTAAATGCCGGAACATTTTGCTGAGATGGCAAAGTTTGGTATGATGATTGAGTCGATGCGGATTGTCGCCCCTCCCCAGTTATTTGGGAGCGTAAATTATTCATCCGTGCGGAAAGACCACCAGTTGTCCCCGAACTGCCTTGAGGCCCCATCAACAAACCCACGATTAAACCGAGAGTAGCCAAGATTGCAAAGAAACCTGAACAGCAGTAGAAGAGAAGTACATCACCATATTGTTCTTCAAAGGCGTAATTTGATGGGTCATCGCTAAGATAGAAAATGGTAAGAGTGGAACCAATGGGGAAAGCCGCCTCAATTTCATCAATACACGATTCGCTGCTCTCCATTGAAGCAGTTGTCGTTCCGGAGTATAATCTTTCCACAGATCCGTCTTCAGTCGCATTGTACGTGAAGTGAATATTCGCAATGCAGGAGAAGTAGTTATCATAGGTATAACCTTCAGTATATGTTGTTTCTTCACTAATTTCTGCATTTGTAGAATACCAGTCTTCAACTTCCGCACCTGTAGCAGCAAAAACAAATATTCCTGCGATGAGGGTTGAAGCGATAAAAATGACGATGCCAAATTTATTCATTTTTACACCGCTTTGGTTTGCTGTTGGCGCTGTTCCCATGCGCCAACAGCGAGTGGTTTCATACGCACGTGTGCTGCCGTCATTGCCGAAGCTCCGGTGGGAACAAATTAAACTCGTCAAGACGACATATAATCATTCTTCAATGAATGTCACTCTCGACGAACAATTCTCATGGAGGGCTCTTCAGTCCCGGAACCGTCCTTTTCATCTTTTTTGATTTCTAAGCCCATTCTTGAGGAGAGTTCTATGTGTGCCAAGGACCAAGGCCATTTACAGGCATTGTTCGTATCGTGGGCAAGTACATTGATAGGAATTAAATCGCTATCCCATCCGCTGCTTTCGGCGAGTTGAGCAGTAATTCGAATCCAAGCATGGTCTCTTTGCTTGAGTTCATGGGCCAAATTAGTGAATCCATTTTTCTTCGCTATTTTTGAAAGACTTTCTCGCGGAATTGCTCGAGGTACAAGCATCAGGGTTCGTTCACCATCTGTCCAAAAGGCAGTCGAGCCAAGATGATATTTTTGGCAAAGTTGGAGCGCTTTGTCGACTGCGTTTTGTGGCTCCCCCCAGTTTCGAGGTAGCCATTCAAGCAATGCCGATCGATTCTTTGTGCCTGGAACATGGGTGCTTACCTCGATGCTTGTTAATTGCTCAGATTTCACTTCCACCGGTTTCTTTTTACGTGAAAAAAGTGATTTTTTTGCCGAGGCTTTTTTCGGCATATCTCGAGATTGGGGGTGACGCAGCAACGTATCCTTCCACTTGCTGAAAGGCTGATGCAGTTGTTCAAGAGATATGATGGAGCATATCCATCCAGTCTTCCCATGAACCGTTCCTGGAAGTCGTATGATGCGCCGTGTATCTGCGGTAATCCTGGTATCGATGTGATGGCCGTCTGTCACTGCCTGTTCAAGCAGTTCTTTTCTCGACTCTCGGACTGTCTCTTCTCGTTGTCGTGGATCTGGGATTTGGAACTTTTCTCTTTGAAGGTCGTGATAAAAAAGATGGAATCCTTTACTGCCTGAAAAGGTCACATGCGAAAAGGCATAATCTGTTTTTTCCTTCATCCAATCCAACATTTTCACTGCGTATTTTCGCGCCACTTCCATATTCTTTTGAGAAAATGGTGGAACATCGATGTCAAAGACAACCAAGTGGTCGAGAAGTATTGGATAGGGTGCATCTGTGTCATGAAGACGGGGCAATTCAACTGGATTGAGCCATGACGAAGTCGAGACATAGACATCGGTTGGCGTCGATTTTCCTAAGGCTTTACTCAGTGTGTTTCCATCACGAATTCTTCGGGTAGATGAGTACCAGCGGTTTTCGATAGTTCTCCAGCGAAATTGGTGCTGAGTCGGCTTTTTCATCCAAGAGAAATCAATTTCAAAATCGTTTGAATAATATCCCTCCATGACAGCAGGGTCAAACTCCAACTCTTCTGCCATGCTCTCGCAGAGATGATTTCGGTTAATGGGCTTCACCGTAAGCCGACTGCTTTCAAAGATTCGAGCAGAACTTTTCCAAGTTCTGAAGGGTCCATGGCACATGCAATTCCTGCGGCTCTGAATGCTTCGAATTTTTCTTCCGCAGTTCCCTTACCACCAGAGATGATTGCTCCAGCATGGCCCATTCTTTTACCTGGAGGAGCGGTTGCACCGGCAACAAATCCGACAATTGGTTTGGTAACATTTTCTGCTGCCCAAGCAGCAGCCTCTTGTTCAGCATTTCCACCAATTTCTCCGATCATGATGATGGCTTCTGTTTGTGGGTCGGCTTGGAAAGCCGCCAAACAGTCGATGAATCCAGTTCCGTTCACCGGATCTCCGCCAATACCGATACAGGTTGATTGGCCTTCATCGATACTCATGGTTTGTGCGACTGCTTCATATGTCAACGTTCCAGATTTACTGACGATACCAATTCGGCCTTTTGCGTGAATATGTCCAGGCATGATTCCAATTTTTGCTCCACCTGTTTCGCCAGGAGTAATGATGCCGGGGCAATTGGGACCGATAAGTCGGACACCTGGTCGGTTTTCTACATAGGCAACTGCCTTAACCATGTCAAGGGTTGGGATTCCTTCTGTTATGCAAACAATGACGCCTTCACCTTTGACCGAATCAAAAGCATCGGCAGCCTCCATGATTGCTTCTGCAGCAAATGGTGGTGGGACATAGATGACGGTAGCATCTGCATCTGTTGCTTCAATAGCTTCAGTCATTCCATGCCAAACAGGGAAGGATTTCCCTTGCAGTTCGACAGTTTGACCTCCCTTACCCGGTGTGCAACCACCAACAATTTTCGTTCCATATTCGACCATCTTGTCCGCATGGAACATTCCTTGCTTTCCTGTGATTCCTTGAACCAAAACTTTTGCATCTTCTTCAATCCAAATTGCCATTATTCGTCACCTCCAATGAGAGCGACAATCTTTTGGGCGCCTTCGGCCAAATCATCAGCAGCGTGAATGTTTAAAGTCGAGGCAGCCAATATTTTCTTGCCCTCATCAACATTGGTTCCGGCAAGACGAACGACGAGAGGAACTTCAAGTGAAAGTGCTTCAGTAGCAGCAATGACTCCTCGTGCAATAATGTCACAACGCATGATTCCACCGAAGATGTTCACCAATATTCCCTTGACATTTGGGTCTTCGAGAATGATTGAGAATGCAGTTTTGACTTGCTCCTCATCCGCTCCACCTCCAACATCTAAGAAATTGGCTGGCTCACCTCCATACAGTTTGATGACGTCCATGGTTGCCATTGCAAGTCCGGCTCCGTTGACTAAACAGCCGATGTTTCCATCGAGTTTGACATAAGATAATCCGGTCTCCTTTGCCCGTATTTCGACGTCTTCTTCTTCAGAAAGGTCACGCAAATCATCCCAGTTTTTATGTCTGAATTCAGCGTTTTCATCAAACGAGATTTTTGAGTCAAGAGCAACGATTTCATCGCTACCGGTTCGTACAAGTGGGTTGATCTCAACCATAGCGCAATCTTCCTTAATGAACATGGAATACATGTTTGACAACATCTTTCCAAAGGATTTTAATGCTGCTCCTTGAAGCCCAAGAGCCATTCCAAGGTCTCTCTTTTGGAAACCGAGAAGTCCAGCATTCGAATCAACAACGACTTTGTGAATGAGTTCAGGAGTGTTGTGAGCGACGTCTTCAATATCCATCCCTCCTTCTGTCGATGCCATGATGAGAACGGATTTATTATCTCGATCGACCAGCAGCGCAAGATAGTATTCATGGGCAATATCGCAGCCTGCTTCAACATAGAGATTGTTTACGAGTTTTCCTTCTTCTCCAGTTTGAATTGTCACCAATATGTTGCCCAAGATATTGTTGGCATACGATTCGACCTCATCTCTTGAGAAAGCAATTTTCACACCGCCATCCATAACGTGTTCACGGCTATCGGGGTGGTAGAGAGTTCCTTTGCCTCGTCCGCCTGCATGTATTTGTGATTTGACAGCCACAACTTTGCTTCCCAGTGAATCATAGGCGGATAGGGCTTGTTCTACACTCGTACAATGTACGCCATCAAGGACGGCGACATTATTTTCCCGAAGAAGGGATTTTCCTTGGTATTCGTGGATGTTCATAATGCTCTCCAGTGTCTTCCAAAGAAAGACCGTCTTTGAATACTTTGACGCGGCATTTGGCGTAATTGATTCCAACATCGAGTATTGGTGCATGATGTGGAGGTGTTTTGATAGGTAATTGATGAAAGGCCCTGTTCATGCAAGTGGTTGTTTTGGCTGGAGGAGTTGGTTCACGGCTTCGCCCATGGACGAATACAATGCCAAAACCACTGCTGCCTATGCTTGATATGTCGTTACTTGAGAGAGTCGTCGAAGGCGTTCCAAATCATTTGATTGATGAAGTGGTTGTTGCGGGTGGATACAAAGTTGAAATGATTCAGGACTATTTCGCACAAGCTGAGGTTGATTTCGATGTTCGAATTGTCAATGAAACGCAACCTCTGGGAACTGGCGGTGCATTAGGGAACTGCAAAGATGTTGTAAGTGGAAGATTTGCATGTTTCAATGGAGACATTGTATCTTCACTTCAAGTTGAACCTCTCCTGGATTTACACCAGCGCAACGGTGGAGTCGGTACTCTCGCACTTTGGGAAGTTGAAGACCCGACACGTTTCGGAATTGTCGGATTGGATGAGGACTCTCGTATCACTCAATTCAAAGAAAAACCAAAGCCAGATGAAGTCTTTTCCAATTTAATCAATGCTGGCTCATATATTTTTGAAGACGATATATTTGAATACATGCCTGAAGGAAAACATTCTATAGAAAGAGATGTATTTCCCCGACTTGCAGAAGATAAACAATTAAATGGTCAACAATTTGAAGGGTATTTTATTGACGCTGGAACGCCTTCTGCATGGTCTGATGCAGTTCATCGCTGTATCAGCGAACAACGCTTCAAACGTGGGAAAGTCTACGGAAATTCATGGTATGGTTCAATCGAGAGCGAAACTTCTGAACACATCACTGAATCTATGATTGAGACGGGAGTTGAGTTCACCAACAGTACAATCCATCGCTCTACGCTTCTCAAAGGTACATCGGTTGGGCTCCATTCCGTTCTAAGAGAATGCCTGATTGGGTCTCAAGTAAAGATTGGAGAGGGCTCTCATCTTGAGAATGTCGTCGTTGACCATGGCAGCATTATTCCTCAAGATACGCATCTGGTTGGCGGCCAATGGCCTCGAATGGATTGAAATTCTAACGAATCTGCGAAGACCTCAAATGCACCAAACCTCTGCCTTCGTTCATGAACAAACCGTTAGTTGTTGTCAATTTCAAAACCTATGCTTCAGCAAGTGGAGAAACTGCTGAGCGCCTCGCCCTTGCAATGGAAGCTCATTGTAATGGTCCTGCTCGAATGGTGGCGGTTGTTTCAGCTTTTGATTTGGAAGCAGTTCGACGTGTAGCGCCCTCCTTAGAGGTGTGGACGCAACATCTTGACCCCGTCGGTCAAGGCGGCTTCACCGGTTGGTTAGAACCAAACACTGCGCTTCATCGCGGTGCTCAAGGTACGATCATCAATCACGCTGAGCACAAGGTTTCCATGGACCATGTTGCTGAGTTGATGCAACAATTACCTGATGACTTCCCAATGTGTGGCTGTGCGGCTGATGTTGATGAAGCAAAACATCTCGCCGAGATTGGTCCAACCTTCATTGCAGTCGAACCTCCCGAATTGATTGGAGGAGATATTTCGGTAACAACAGCGGATCCAGCCATTGTAAGTAATACAGTTGCTGTTGTCAAAGAGGTGAATCCGAATGTTCGTGTTCTGTGTGGTGCTGGTGTGAAAAACGGTGCTGATGTTGCCAAAGCGGTCGAACTCGGTGCAGAAGGCGTTCTGCTCGCCAGTGGCGTTACAAAAGCAAGTGACGTTGAATCAGTTCTCGCTGATTTAACTTCAAGTCTTGCTTGACTGAGAACTGTGAGCAAGTTCGAGAAGTTTTTGCTCTTGTCGAGCACGAGCGAGTCCCTTTGAAGCTGGGCAGTGTGTTCGATAGGAACACGAATGGCATGTTTTCCGTGATGTTGCTAATGGTAAGAAGCCGAGATTGAACTGTCCGTATTCAAACATGGTCTCCATTGCTCGGCAATCGCTCTCAAGTAGCCGTTTAGAATCCTTGACAGTTTGGAGCGTAGGTTGATATGTTTCAGTCATCCAAAATCCTCTTCTCCATCCAATCGTATGGAGGCGATAAGACAACACTCGTTGCGGAAAACCATGCTTTTGTTTTGCCCACAAGACCATTGCATTTGCTTCCAATTCATCGATGAGATTTTTTGCAGCACTTTGCATATCAAACCGTACAAGATGCCACTTCTTTTGAATTAAAATCGCCACGTCAGGGGATGAGTAGAACTGTCGATTCTTGTGTGTGACCGAATCTGTGCGGTCCAGGACATACCAGCAAGCATGTTGCTTACTGACGAGCTGCTGGATAATTCTACAGCGCCACAACAGATTCATTCGATGGCTTGAGTAACGCAATAATGCTGTAAAGTATCTGCTCTCCACATTGCAATTCGATTTGTGAAGATGCTCTTGCAGGCAATGTTTGAGTTGGTGTTCGACTAAGAGGTTCGACCATTGTTTTCCTTCACGAAGTTCTTCTAATCGTTCTATCAGAATTTCTTTCGTTGCGCGTAGCATCAAATCCCAAGGTCTTCTCTTGCTAAACGCAGGCTTTGAAGAATTTGCTTTTGATTGGTGACCATAACGTAGGAACCATGCGCGTGGACATTTTAAGAATAAATCTCTTCGCGTTCTACTCCAACCAATTTTTGTTTGCATACGGCGAAGATGACCTTCAAGCCTTGTCAAAGAATCGGTTAAATGATACCGAGATTCATTAAAGAAATTAGGCTGTTTCCGAAGGACCAAAGAGCAACAGGGGCAATACACCAGCCAGAGTAGCGTGCAAAGAAATCTTCTCCCAAATCACCAAACATGAGCGATAAATTCCCTCCTAATGAGGTGATGAACCTTAGCAAAAGTACCACAGCGCCTCCAAGTAGGATAATCAGTAGGAGGCCGAAGATACCAAAGAATATACCAAAAATACCGCTCAGCATTGTCGCCCCAACTCCTTGAGGGAACAGTGAAGGGAAGGACAACCATCCAAACCAGCCAAGCCAAATGCCAATCATTGTATCGCGTTGCATATCTTCAACTCCACGCCAATCACGGAAGACTTCGGGGAAGAACTTGTGCAACATAGCACCAAGGAAATCAGCCTCATAGGGTGTACCTCTACGAGCTGTAACAATACTCATTTCAACCATCCAAACAATCATCGTCAAATCAACCCAGAACAGGGTATTTGATGGAAGGGGAGCGAGTGTAGTAATCAAGATTGGGAGATTCACGAGAACTATTCCTGCTCCTCCAGCGGCGATCACCGCTCCCATATGCATTCCAAATGGCAATGGCTCATCCAATACCTCGTATTCCTCACGAGGGAGGGCGAGGAAAAGCAAAATCAATCCCGGGCCGAAAAAGAGTGAGAAATATGACCAAGAACTCGTGCTTCCACCGGTATTGATGCTTTCAACTGCACTGATTAATTCTTCAGATGAAGCAGTAGGTGCGTTCGAATATACCACGCGCAGGGTCTTATCGAGAACAATGATTGAATCCGCAGTTCCATTGGGCGAACTTTGAGTGAATGATTCATCAATGTCAACATATGTCGTCCATGTTAGGTTATAATTTGTCTTCATCGCAGAGACATCTGTAGAAGATGCATCCATTCCTGCAAGGATGTGAATGACGTTAATGTCTTCTCCAATAAGATCGATGGTTTTGTTTAACTCAACGGCTTGTTCAGCGACGTTTTGCGTTCCAGGTAAAGCTATGGCCACTATCAAGGCACCCTTATCTTCAAACAAATCAGAAACCGTCATTGATTGCATATTTTCATCATAGACTTGTGTATCAAACATTCGAGCATGGTCGTCTATCAATTCATTTGAGGCTAAATTTGGTTGACTGATTGCGGTAGGAATGAACAGCAACGTCATCAATACGAGAGCGATGAGTATCGGCAGTGGAGGTAATTCTCCACTTCTTTCTTGGACAACCATGAATCCAATAAGTGAGAGAATGGTCGTCAACGACAAAAATATGGTTGAACTGGCTAAACCTTTGTCGGTTTTTTCAACTTCAAATCGAACAATCCCAAAAGCATGGCAATCGCTGTTCAAATCACCTGATGTCGTTTGAATACAGATTTCAAGATTCGCATCACCGGGTGTTAATGCTACAATACCGGACCACGCCCAAACCGTTTTATTTCCTTCTACTGAACGGTCAATCTTCAATCTCCCCGTTGAGGTTTCCATGATTGAGTCTTCGTCTTTGACAAACTTTTCATCAAATTCCAGCGGGCCCCAAAGTTCCCACTTTGCAGTTTTAACATCGTCGACTCCCCAAGGGAAGAGTGGTTCAAATTCAATGTGTGCACGACGTTCTGAATCGACAAAAACGCTGGCTTTTGGCTCATAGACTTGACCTTCCATGATGATGCCGCCGCTGTTTTGTTCAAAGGCGCCCCACTGTACCTGTATAGAGCTTCCAGCGCAATTATTTTCAGCAGAAACTGAGAGTGTGAACACATCACCAACATCCATGGAAAGGAAAGTTTCGATACGCTGGCCTGAAAAATTCATGGCAGAATTCGATGTTGCAGTGTTGACGACTTGCGTTACAACTGAATCATAGACCGGAACACCGCCTGCGTCTACTGAATAAATCATGGTGAAACTCTTGTCAACACCCCATTGGCGTTCGCAGAATTGAGGTCCACCTACGCCGTCGATATATGCGGACATGAATACCGTCATGTTCACGGTTGCATTGATTGGATTTTGTAACGGTTCGCTGCTAATTGTAAACACTTGAACAACACCTGCGCCATAGTTGACCGGATGGTTTCCAACAGCATTGTCGGTTCGTCCACGCTGCAGGACTGCCTCCTCTACGTTCAGTCCTTCAACAAATAAGCGTTCCATTGGGTTGATGTCCCATTCGACAAAACCAGGCTCATAGGTCTCATCTTCGATTGCCTCAACCGCCCCAGTTGCTATGACTCCGATGAGTAGAGCAAGGATGGCAAAGGCGAGGCTACGCTGGCGCATTGTCATCACCACATGGTTTTGGTTCATGAAGGCAGTGGCCCATTGAGAATGATGGTAGAAAGTCAAACAAAGAGGTTTGAAGATAAGAGAAGCCACATTGCGAGCATTCCAAAGGTAATTGAAATACCGTTCACTCCACCTTTTGTAAGATATCCTCGATTTTCAAATACAGCGCCTAAGAGGCTGTCGACTTGACAGCCAAGCCATCCCAGTAAGGCAACAATTGCCGTTTTTTGGAGACCAATCATCACACTGTCTCCGTCGGTATTTGTTACAAACCACGCACCTAACGTGAGTATTGCTATCATGCATGAACCAAGAAGAGCCGCTTTTTGTCCAGAGGGTGAGAATCCACCATTGACACCCGGTTCACAAGGCTTCATGGTTGTGATCATTCGTACATTGTCATCCAAACAGCCAATTTCACTGGCAAATGTGTCTGAGGAGGCAACTGCGACTGCAGCGCCAAACATCCATATTCCATTGTACCAGTCTTCGGTAACGAATGCGAATATCGCTACTAATCCTGGAAGGCCACCGTTGGCGATGACATTGCCGTAACTCCGATGTCCGTCATCTGATTCAGACATTCCTCTCGCCTTCTTTTCTTCGAATCTCCATTTAGTTGCCTTGTGGGATGCTAAAAGGAATCCGAGTAGAATCAAAAGCCATGTCCAATGCCCCATTCCTCCGACGACAAAACCAAGCGCAGTTGCAGCAAGAACGCCAGAGTTGTCAAGCATTTTTGCTTTACTTGAAGTGATGACAAGGCCTATGAGAAGTGCAGTAGTCACGATCAAGTTGCCTTGATTGAGACCACCAGAAAGCACATCCATCGATATTCCTCCAACTTAAGCGGGTTTCTTCTCATTCAAAGGTGCTTTGCATAAGAAATCCGCTATATGTCGTTTCTCATGAATGTTCATGAGAGAGCCGTAGGAAGGATTTTTCGGGTTATCTGCCAAAGTGCGATAATTAAGAAAGTCACCCACACAAACACCGCAAGTAATTGAATGCCCCAAAAGACGTCATCGGTTAAAAGACCTAAAAGCCATGAAGAACCGTTCCAAAAGGAGTGAAAAAATATCGCCAAACCAACTGCATAAAACGGGTTTTTCGGAAGCGGTAACGATTCTTCTTTTGAGGAGCATAACCACTTCGGAATGCGTATGTCGGGGGCATATTCTGTTGAGGACTGTTTGATAATTCGACCTGACGAGTCCATAAGCATCCATGCCTGTTCGGTTTCTGAGATGCTGCTTTCTTGTCCAACCACGTAACCCGGTTGTTGAACCTGAACCGCTCTGTTGCAGAGGTAGTGCCCAATGGCGTAGCCTGAAATCCCCGTCCAAAGTCCATGAGCTGGAATCGAACCTATTCCTCGCAAGATACTGGTGAATGCAAATGAAAACGCTGCCGCTTCTCCAGCAAAGAAAGCCGTCAATACATACATTGAATTTTCAAGGAGTGCAAAACCCAGTCCGACGGTGAATCCAATTTGGAAACCCCGTCGAGGACTGTCGATAAATCGTGCCAATACGAATACGGCTACGGCCTTACATATTTCTTCGCCAATGGGTGCTGAGAGAAACAGAATCATTCCATAACCGAGACTCATTGGGTCAGTGGTTTCAAAGCCAATAGCGTTGAGTAGTATTGGAGAGAAAAATGAGTTAATCAAAATGGCGGGGAGTGTTGAAACCATGCCAGCAATTAACATCCATTCGGCCAATCGACGAGTTGTTGGTAAACCAAAGTAGGCATTCAATGTCGACCACCATGCAAAAACTGGGGTCGAGAATCCGATCACAAATGCTGGTATAGCGATGAAGGCAAAAAGCATGGCTGTGTAGACGTTCAGGCCATACATAAGAGGCAACATAAACAATGTACTGATGAATACCCCACCGAAGAATAACATCCACAGATGTTTTCCGGGAGGCATTTCTAATGGAGCTGAATCTCTCACAAGGTGGTGTTCAATCACGATAGGAACTGGAGTTTGAATCGCAGTTCGAGGTGCAATCATATTGAAGGTGAGTCCAAAAGGTGACTCTCTGCCTCGAATAATGTGTGTGAGTTTAGGCCGTCGAAGAAATGCGAATCCGGCAACGCACGGAATCAAGCATGCTGAACCAAAAATGGTTAACAACGGATTGGAAGGTCCAATATCTCCATCCAAATCACTGTCAAGAATTCCTGCAAAAATCGGAACTGAAGATACCTGAACGGTAATCAGAACAAGGAAAACAAAGCCGAGCATTGAGCGCACTACTTTCCACGGCGAAGATGGATGTGCCAATACCAGGCCAGGAGGAGCAGGGGTCAACGGCGTTGTTGGAAGTCCCTGCATGATGTGAACAGCAAGGGAGTTCCCTATCACATTTACCAAGAGGTCCCGCTCAGTTCGCCCATCACTCGTCACTGAGATAAACAGCAGTCGGCTCAAGCACTCATCATTGCGGGATTGGGCCTCATCACCCTCACACATGAATGCACCGGAGACATTGAAAGAAAAACACGCCTTGATAACCTCATCGTTCAGAATTTAAATCATGGGATTAAGAGAATATCTCTTTGCTCCTCGGAAAGATCATCGTGGATGGTCTACGCCAAGCGAGGCTGCTCGCTTGTATTTTCTGTTGCTCCTGCTGGTTGTTGGCCTATGGTCATGGCCGAGAACGGACGGTAGTTTCACGCTGTGGCTCGGCTTGGTGTTCTTTATTTCTACGCCCTTACTCACCATTGGCTGGTGGCTCATCTCGCTTGTGAGTCAAAAAACAGAAACACGTGTTCTCGTCGATTCACTTCACCGAATCGACCGTTCTAAAAAACAATCTATTCACTTGTCTTCAAGGAAGCCATAGCCCCACGAATGTGGCGGAGCAAATGTTTCCTTAATTGAACGAGGAGATACCCAACGCAACAAGTTGAGTGGCGAACCAGCCTTGTCGTTGGTTCCACTGCCTCGAGCACCACCAAACGGTTGCTGACCGACGACAGCACCTGTTGGCTTGTCATTGATGTAGAAGTTTCCTGATGAGTAGCGGAGCGCCTTCATTGCAGTGAGAATATCTTCTCGCTTGGTTGCAAATATTGAACCTGTCAAAGCGTATTCTGATGTCTCATCACATGTTTTGAGCACCGCATCGTATCCTTCGTCAGGATAGATATGAATGGAGAGAACAGGGCCAAATATCTCCTCAGCCATCGACTCGTAATGCGGGTCTGAACAAACAATTGTTGTCGGCTCGATGAAATAACCAGTCGTATCATCATAGCCACCACCGGTTACGATTTCACATCCCGCATCCGCCTTGGCTCGGTCGATATATCCTGCAATGTTGTCAAAGGATTTCTTATCGATAACCGCTGACATGAAATTGCTAAAGTCACGAGGATCTCCAACGGTGATTTTTCCAACTTCAGCGCAATATTCGTCTTTGATGCGGTCCCAAACACTTTGAGGAATGTATGCACGGCTTGCAGCACTACACTTTTGCCCTTGGAACTCGAAAGAACCACGCAACAGTGCGACAATCAATGCTGCCTCATCACAATCCGGGTGAGCGACAATGAAGTCCTTTCCTCCGGTTTCTCCAACAACGCGTGGGTAAGACCGATATGTCTCGAGATTGTTGGCTACATCTCGCCACATGTTTCTGAAAACATTGGTCGAGCCTGTAAAGTGGATGCCAGCGAGCATTGGATGAGAAAGAACGGTATCTCCAACCATACTTGCTTTGCCAGGGATGAAGTTGATGACACCAGCTGGAAGGCCGGCATCCATCATCAGTCGCATAAGTAAGTAGTTAGATACATACGAGTTTCGACTCGGTTTCCAAACGCCAGTGTTGCCCATGATGGCCATACTTGAAGGAAGATTTGCAGCGATACTGGAGAAATTAAATGGTGTGACGGAAAAGACAAATCCTTCGAGCGGTCTGACCTCACTTGAGTTCCACATGCTTGAAGGAGAGACTGGCGGTTGCATGTCTTCGTAGATATCACGAGCATAATCAGCATTGAATCGCCAAAAGTCAATCAGTTCACAGGCAGAATCAATTTCGGCTTGATGACATGTTTTTGATTGGTTGAGCATGGTGCTGGCGTTGATTTGTGCGCGGTATTCTCCCCGCAATAATTCACTTGCTTTCAGGAAGATAGCACATCGTGCTTCCCAAGGCATGGTTGACCACATTTCATGTGCATCCAGAGATGCTTGAATAGCCTCCTCAACGTTGGCTTTGGTTGCCATGTGAACTCGAGCTAAAACGTGGCTGTGGTCGTGTGGCATGACTTGTTCAACAACATCACCTGTGAACACTTCTTTTCCGTTGATGATACAGGGGATTTCAAGAATTTCACTTTCTTGTCGAGCGATTTCTGCTTTGAGCGCAGCGCGTTCAGGGCTGCCGGGTAGATAGCCAAGCACGGGTTCGTTAATCGGGGTCGGTGGTCGAGGAACATTGTTCACCATGCGACGATGCTATCGCACCCGCCACTTCAACATCACGCTACGTAGAGATGAGCGTGTTTCGCACGAACCTTACTTAATTTTGGCCCGACAACTGCCATACAGTAGCCTTGTCCTGGGTTACGAGCGTAGTAATCGTGATGGTATTCTTCAGCCAATGTGAAGTGCTTCGCTTCTTCAATGGTGGTGACAATTGGACGGTCATAGTAGGCTTGCATCTTCTCAATGGTAATTTGAGCAACCAGTCTCTGTTGTTCAGTTGTTGGCATGATACAACTGCGATATTGCGTACCGACATCATTGCCCTGACGGTTGAGTTGAGTTGGGTCATGGACCGTAAAAAAGACTTCCAAAATGGTCTCAAAGGGAATGAGGTCGGGATCGAAAACAACTTCGACAATCTCAGCATGACCAGTGGTTCCCGAACAAACTGGTTCATAGCGTGGGTTCGGGTCATGTCCCCCTGCGTAGGCAGGTAATGCTGATTCAACACCATACAATCCTTTGAAGGCGCCTTCTGTGCACCAAAAGCAGCCACCTCCGAGTAATGCTCGTTCCATGTGTTTGGGTTTGAGGTGGATGATTTGAATCCTCGTATAGATAAATTAACTGATAACAACGAGACAAAAATAAACATTCTTTCATAAAGCAATGGTCACCCCCGGCGCTTATGGAGGGCGCGACTGACCCCAAACAGCTTGAACATCGCGCTTTCTACAAACTCGGTTTATTTATTCACGACTGGCGAAAGACAATGTTTGCTTTTGGCTTGATCTCGTGTATCTTTATGACCAGTCTGACCGCCTTGGGTGCGGACTGGGCTGAAGGATTTGGTGAAGATGATGTCGAGTCGGTAAATGCCGGCAACCTCATTTCGGAGCGTTTTAGCAACGATGGACAGGATTCGGGCCAATTTTTCCGATATGTGGTTCATCATTCAACGCTCAACGATTCAAGCGATGAATGGCGCAACGCCGTGATAGAAGCGTTGTCGGATTTTGAGAATCACGAGGACATCACAATTGAATATTCTTGGGAGGTCGAACAGGTCGACCGTAAGGACGTATTTGCGTCTGATGACGACGGAAATTATGCCATCAATACCGTTCGATTTGATACCAATCGCAAAGAAGCAAAAAGCATCATGACCGAACTCCACGACACGGTGTCAATTGACGAGCCATTTGAGGCGTTAATGACCGATGGCATTGCTATTGATTGGACATTTGATGATCGAATAAAGAAAGACCTGATCAAGGCTGAATTGGTTTCAGGTCCGCTTTCAATTTTGATTCTCGGAATCGTGTTCGGCTCCATTGTCGCAGCATTACTTCCAGTTGGTGTCGGAATTGGTACGGTCGCGGCTGCTATCGGTATGACCATCTGGCTTTCCAATGTCACTGACGTCACCGTTTACTCTACAAATATCATCTCGCTTATCGGAATAGGAGTTTCAATCGACTATTCCCTCTTCTTAGTGAATCGATTCCGAGAGGAACTGGCCCGGGGACATGACGTTCGTACTGCAACTGCAATGAGCAGTGCAACTGCGGGAAAAGCGGTTTTCTATTCCGGTATTACCGTTGCTATAGGACTCATGGGGATGCTGTTCTTCACCAATACAAGTCTACCCTCGCTTGGTATCGGAGGGACGATTGCAGTCTTTATCGCCATGGTGTATTCGACCATTTGCCTACCTGCTGTGATGGCGATGCTTGGCCCTCGGGTAAACAAGTGGAAAGTTCCGTTCGCCCTTGACATGTCGGCAAGAGATGATGGCGTTTGGGCTCGCATCGCGAAGAGAGTCATGGACCGTCCGTGGACTGTTTTAATCCCGGTCTTGATTTTGTTGCTCGGCGCTGGAGCTCCTTTCATGTATGCTGAATTTTCCTTATCCTCATGGCAGGCTCTACCGCCAGATGACGAATCTCGTCAGGGCATGGAATTAATCGACGAGAAATGGCCTGACCAAGCAGCCAATTCAATTGCTATTGTAATCGACACTTCGGGACAAGACCCACTTGCAGAGGAAAATCTACGTTCCATGCACGCTTACATTTCCGACCTTTTGAAGGATGACCGAGTTTCTGGAGGTATCGGTGTTGGGCTGCCGGATCCATCGATGAGTGCGCAAGATGTTGTCGATTACTGGTCGGCACCTGCAGAATTTCTTTCACCTGAAGACAACATGTTACGTGAGAGTTTGCGTGCTGCGTTTGTAGGTGAAAGTGCTACGCTCATCTCTTTGCAACTTGTCGGCGCACAAACCAGTGTAGACTCACGAGAGATGGTTGAATCTATTCGAGAAGACAGAGATGATTTCCTCGAAGATTTTGGAGGAGAGGGAGACCGACTGATGGTTGCCGGCTTTGCTGCATATAATGCAGATAATTTACAAGCAATCGCTGATAACCTGCCTCGGGCTTTGGCTTTCATTTTAATCGCTACAATGTTCCTGATTTTCCTTCAAGTAAGATCTGTAATAATCCCTGTCAAGGCTATTGCCATGAACATCTTGTCCATTTCTGCCTCGTTCGGTATGCTCGTTTGGGTGTTCCAGTGGGGTTACGGTGAATCGCTGCTGAACTTTACCGCACAACCCATCGATTCCGGTAATCCAGTCATCATGTTCTGTATCGTGTTTGGGCTGTCAATGGATTACGAAGTTTTGATGTTGTCACGAATCCATGAAGAATGGGAGCGAACGGGGGACAATACGCTTGCAGTCGCCAATGGTCTACAGAAAACGGGCGGTCTTATCACCGGTGCAGCTGCCATCATGGTTGTCGTTTTCAGCGCTTTTGGCCTCTCCTCAGTCGTCATCCTCAAACAGATCGGTTTAGGTCTCGCATTGGCGATATTCATTGATGCTACACTTGTTCGTGCGCTCATCGTTCCCTCCACAATGCGACTTATGGGCAAATGGAACTGGTGGTCACCAAAATGGTTGGAGCGGTTCTTCTCAGCCAAACCCGATTCTGACTTCGTTAACGAAGGCAAACAATCCGAAGAATGACGAAATCCTTGCCCATTCTGCCTCTCCTTCATGGGATGTATGAGTTGATCAAACATGCAGATTTCTGTCGGCGCACAATCTCCATACGGTCTGAACCATGCGAAGCATCAAGAAGGGGCTGGCCTTGCTGGAT
>CALCOP010000030.1 GCA_937897365.1 uncultured euryarchaeote | reverse complement strand
TGGGGATTGGATGGCGATTGCGAGTGGGTTTTGCGATTTCGCCGAACTTCACGGAGATTCTTTTGGCTGTATTGCGATGGCATGTGAGTACGAAGGAGAATTTCTGATATGCGATTTCAATCAAGCAGATATCCGCTCAATTCTGAGAGGTGCCGGAGACTTGAGCCAATTCTTAACTGCTTATTCTTCAACCCAGAGTGCATGAGCAGAGACTACTGAAGCGCTCATTTTGAGTGAGAGGGCCCCCCTAACTTCCATTCACGCATCAGGGTTATCCACCAATACCCACCGTGCTGATTAACCCATGTTTTTTCGTATTCAGGTCTTGAATAACTAATGCTGTAAACAATCATTCTTGAACACGCGATTATAAGCAGGACAAATGTGCGGTATATATGCGAAACCCCTTCATGATGCTGACCGACTGGAGCGTCGACCGTCCAAAGCAGGCTTTCGCAGCAGTCTTCCTGGTCATGATGTTTCTCGCTTCAGGGGGAATGCACCTCCAGTTCGACAACAGTGAAGATGGATTTTTCCCTGACGATCCGAGCGTTGACCTTCTCTACGAAGTGGAAGAAGAATACCGAGCAAATATCGATTTCATACGCATCATCGACGGCATTGAAGAAGGTGACTTGCTCGAAGCAGAGACCTGGCGTTCTCTGGCCACCATTGAAGCAGTCATGCTGAACGACTCCAACTTCGCTCCATATCACTTTCCGTTGTATGGGACGCAAGCCAACAACGGTCCTGCGAGTCAAGCCATGCAGTGGGCGATTCTGCACGATGAAACAGCTGCAGAAATATGGCTTACCGACGTCCAACAAGCGGCAGAAGATGTCTTACTTGCAGATGATGCAAATCTCTCAAATGCCTTGACTAATCTCTCCAATGCGGCTGCGCAGGTGCCTTCCGTTGAACCAGTGACACCCGAACGATTGCTTGCTTGGGACCCCGGCGAGCCTGCTGCATGGCTCCCGCGTTTGTATTCTGAAGCCAACCTTGCAGATGAGTTAGGGGCGCTAATGGGCCAGATGTCTGCGATGACGCTGGGTCGAACACCCAACCAATCAGGGCAAATCCTCGCTGTAACTGGCCCGCTTCAGGGCCACCTTGGTATGCTTGCTGGTATGCAAAACGTGGACTTCCGTGGAGCTATTCTCTCGTGCCTACCCAACGAAGATGCTGCAGACCCATGGAACAGTGATGGTCCTGTTATGGTCACACTCGTAGTATCAAGCGAGCCATTGGACTTCGGATACGACATTCTTGGCGAGGTGCAAGCAGACCTCGCAGTTTGGGCAGAAGCCATGGAAAAAACAACCATTGAGGCGACCAACGACAGCGATTTGAGGAGTTTTTCCTTTGCTCAGTTCTCTGAAAGTTCAACCGCAACAATCGGGAAAGAAATCGGAATGCTGACGAGTGCTGCGATGCTCCTTTTGGGCGTCATCTTATGGTTCAATTTCCGCAGTGTGCGAGAAACCGCCTACGTACTCGTTCTCACTGTTTTCGCTATTGCTGGTACGTATGGGTTGTCCGGTTGGATTCAATTCTTGGGTATTGACATGACCTTCAATGCGGCTATGAATTCAATTCCTGTTCTGCTGTTAGCTATTGGAGTGGATTACGGCCTGCACGTTGTCTTACGGATACGTGAGGAATTGAAGGAAGAAGAAAACCGAGATCCACAGGGTAGAAAGACACTCAGAGATTTTGACCGTCTCTCGCGTCAGCGCGCCATTCGACAAGGCACCATATTGACCTCTATCGCCTTGCTCATCGCCATCACGACCGACATCGTTGGGTTCCTTTCCTTCCGCCTTTCTTCCCTCGCATTCCTCCAAATATTTGGTACGGTCATCGCTATTGGTTTATTCCTCATCTATCTGCTTAGCATCTCGGCATTACCTGCACTCATGCTTTTGTTACCTACCAAACCCCTTCCACTGGAAAAAGCAAGCAAAGTGGAGGTCGGGCCTACAAGCCGACGCATCGCTCAATTGTCCCAGCGACCTGTCATGGTAGGCATCATTGCCCTGGTGTTGCTTGCACCAATGGTCGCAGGGTTTCAACAACTTGAAGTGGCTTTCGAACAGCGCGACCAACTCGATGATTCCCTGCCTGTCGTCCAAGATTTCCTTCTCATCAGCGATACCTTCGGAACTAGTCGTTCACCGCTCTACGTCGTCCTCGACGGGGACGTGATGAGTCCAGAAGGGAGGGATGCATGGCAAATGGCCGCCAATTTGTTGACGTCAAGAGATGATGTGAGCGGTTCACCAAACGGTGTCTGGGACGTATTGGAACAATCACGACTCCAAGATTCTGATCTCAACGCTCTCTTGGAAGCCACGGAAGTTGGTTCGCCAGGCGCATGGGAGGCACTCGAACTGTGGACGCTCGAGAACGAAACTGGGATTGAGGCAACAAAAAGTCTCCTTGCACGAGACGGTGAACAAACCGTTCTTTCTTTCCAAGCAGATACACTCGGATGGTCAGAGACCGTAACCTTTGCAGAGAGTCTTGAAGCAGCCCTTCTGACGCTGTCAGAAGATGTTGGTGATGACTTTTCATTCCGGCTCAGTGGCCGGAGTTTAATCAACGCTCAAACGACCTCTGACGTTGCTTCGGCCTCCGTCCAATCCACGGGTATCGTCGCAGTCGTCATCCTCGTTATGCTCGTTGGAATTCACACCACACGAAACAGCAGCCTGAAGGAAGGCCTGCAGCGAGGCGTCGTTTCGTGGATTCCTCTGATGATGGTCGTCGCTTGGGTTTACGGAATCATGGGCTATACGGGTTACAACATCAACTCGCAGACTGTCACCATCGGAGCACTGTCGCTCGGGCTGGGCGTGGATTATGCAGTTCACTTCACGACTCGACTGGAAGAAGAAGCAGAACATGCACCGATGGCTCTTCCTGTGGAATGGGTAGCACGTTCAACGGCCACTACAGGCCGGGCCATGGCTGGAGCTGCTTTGACTACTGCAGGTGGGTTCGCCGTGCTCAACTTGAGTGCCCTGCTTCCATTGAGATTGTTCGGACAGGCCTTCGTGGTCGCTATCACGCTGGCGCTTCTCTCAAGTTTGCTCATTTTACCAGCTCTGTATACGCCGTTCCTCAAGCGAACAGCGGCGGCGGCAGAGCGAGGAGAGAGCGAATAAAATGCGCTTGATGTTGAATGTGAATCTTGCAATAAATTACTTCAAAAACCATGTTCTCAACAAATTCGAGTTGTACACGGTTTACTGATTCTTATCCAACCATTCCTGACCATACCACTTCCATTGATCAATGGTCCAACCTTCGGGAAGACCACCTGGAGGCAATGGTGGGGCTTCAGCGGGCGCCTGACGGGTTGTTGGTTCAGAGGTAATTGGCTCTGGACTGGGAGAGGTAGCAGGGTCAATACCAGCAATTGATTCAAGACTGTCTTGTTCGCCATAGAGGCTTTCTGCGTCAACAGTTGGCGATTCTGAAGCGTCTTCTAATTCATCTTCAACAACGGAGAAGTCAAGACTCTCAACATCATCTTCCCAAGCAGAGTCAGATACGATTCCACCTTGAGCAGAGAGACCGCCTGTACCTTCAAGTGCCTCGTTTTCAGCCGATTTATTTTCGGTCGGCACATACGGTACACCGTAGACTTTGACCAGTGAATTTGTTTTTCGTCGCTTTGCAATTACCCCGACAAGGAGGATGATGACCGTCAGTATTAGGAAGGCTCCTCCCCCGATTAAGGAGACTTGCTTGACAACATTGGAATCGACTTTATTTGTGTCGAGCAAACCTGCATTTTTACTGGTATTCCATGCACCATACGACAAATCTGACTCATTCTCTGATTTCTCACGAGAAAGGTAGGATTGGTAATCAGAATTACGCCAACCTTGGCAGACTTGTGAGGTGTCATCGAAATTGAGGTTGCAGTGATCTTCTTCGGTTTGAACCAGAGGGCGAGTATCATCGTAATCCGAATTTGAGCCAACACCGTCGTTATCTCCGTCAAAATGTTCATTTGGATCTGCATCCATATTTTGGGATTCTGTCACATCAACCCAACCATCTCCATCGGCATCGACACAGCCGTAGGACGGTACTTCGATGTAGCCAATATCGGCAGTTGTGTTGACAATCCAGGCCTTCGTAGATGTTCCTGCAATCCAATTACAATCGTCGGCAAGTTCTCCGGTTATATTATCGCCGTAACCATCGCCATCACCGTCTCTCCATTGGGTTGATTGTTGTGGTAAAGCATCAGCACCTTGTTCAACAGTCCAAGATTCTGAAGGATTTGAATAGCCATCAAGGTCTGAGTCAAGACAACCAAATCGGTCTTGATTTGAGAAACCGTTTGTGTTAGGGCACGAGTCTGGAGTGACCCCATTCGGGTTATCTCCATATCCATCGAAATCTGAGTCAAACCATTGCGATGGCTCGTTCTTGAATTTATCTCCATTAAGGCCATCGGCGTTGTCGCCGTAACCATCACCGTCTGTGTCCGTCCATTGTTCAGCATTATCGGGGAAAGAATCTCCATTCAAACCTTCAGCATTATCACCGTATCCGTCACCATCAGCATCGGCCCATTGCGTGATTTCCATAGGGAATGCATCACCAAGGTAGCCGTTGGGATTGTCCCCGTATCCATCACCATCAGAATCTTCCCACTGGGTAAATTCAAACGGGAAAACGTCCGCTTGGTCAGTCACTCCATCGCCGTCAGTATCCAAATCATACAATCGAATTTTCGTTAAGGTTGAGGTCGAAGTTACGATGTAAATCTCGCCAGTAAAGGATTGAAGTGAACCGATAACTCGACCCGAAGACGTGTATGTTTCACCTTCTGAAAAGCCAGCAACATCAACCTGAGTCATTTTGCCGTTTTGAGTGCCAATATGATATGTGGAATTGTCAAACTCTTCAAGAGAAACGATTGACGAACCGTGGGTTAACGAAAGGGTTTCCACTGCCCAAGAAGAGGTGTTGTATCGGAATAATTTACCATTTGCAGTACCGACGAGTAAATCCCCGTTGTGGTCTTCCATGAGCACATTCACAATAGCGGAAGAGTCAGTGAGGGTCGTTAGACTCGTACCATCGTTTGCAGATATGTGCACTTTTTTGTCATATGCACCTATAGCGATTCGGCCATCTGTAAGGACATCAAAAGCACCGAATCCAGTTTGTATTTGAGGTGATACGACACCAGTTGGACCTTCGGAATCC
>CALCOP010000029.1 GCA_937897365.1 uncultured euryarchaeote | reverse complement strand
ACAGATCCTGTCATGTTGTAATATGCATCGTAGCCGTGGTTCTTGCCCTCAGCGGATGCGAATCCGTATAGTGTGCGGAATGTGCCATCGCTCTTCTCAGCGTTCTTTCCGTTCATGTAGATGTCCTTTGCAGTTGCAAAGTCGTAGCCACCATCAGAGCTGGCTGCGGTCTTCATGTCGCAAAGGTCCTTCATGAGAGAGCGGTGATTGTCAACATTTGATGCATAGGTGTAGCCACCATCTTCTGCATCCATTGCATCGGCCGCATCTGTTGCGTCGGTTGTTTCGTCTTCTTCTTCTGATGCCAAACAGCCTGCCAATCCAGAAACTGCCATCAGTGCAATCAGTAGTAATCCTTTCAGTTTTGTGTAGTTCATTATAATGTCCTCAGTTTAGGTGGCCCTAAAAACCCCTTATAAAAGTATGTTAGGGCTCCCTAAACTTTGGACGGGATTGGTTGACGTTGCTTAGAGCGGTTTGAAAAAAAACCGACTCCGTTCAAGACATATCAGGTGAATAAAAACGTACCAGTATCAATTCTCCAGCCCTAATTTGTCTCGCATCCGCTCCAAGTGTGCATGGACATGTTCAACAAAAAAACCATGCATAAGGAAGCGGTAAGAAAGGCCGGTTGGACCTACTAAAATCATCGGAAAGCGGTTGTGAGCAAGATCGGCAAAGTGTGCAGCCCCAACAATTTCGTCAATGCGCAAGCCGACGGAGTGGTCGAACTGAAAGGAGTTAATTGCGGCTTCGTATTCTCTTGCAGTCAACCAAAAACAAAACGTGGTTTTGAACAATTCATGAGCTGTTTCAAAATCAAGAAATTGCGTCCACTTCTTCTTCATCGCGGAATATTCGATATCGATGGGTGTCCAGTTGGTCCATTTCAAGTCCTCTTTCGCTATAGGCCAATTTTCGCCCTTCATTTCACCCAAATCACGCATGGTCATGAGGACGCCTTGGTCGTGATGAACGAATGTTTGGACCATTAAGTCTTGAATGACTTTGGGATAGATGAGGACCGGTTCAACACCATCTTTACCAGAGTTATCAATGACGAAATTAAGCAAATTACTTTCGGTTTGGAAATGTCGAAGGATTAAGATGTTGGCTTCAGGCCGAACGAAATATTTCATGAAAACACAAATTTGCCATTGGAGAAACCGATGAGCTCTCCATTGAATAGGCGATAAGCGCTTGAGGTAATAGGTGATATGGAGTGTGATGCTGAGAAGGACTTTGAGCGTCGGTAAAACAATGACTCGTAACGGATTCTGTAGGTCTTTTAGCCAGTATTCCTTTGCTTCAGAATCCAATGGTAGACTGTCATCCCCGCCAAGAGCGTCGCTTAAGGAGGCGGGCATGCGTCCGTGATTCTTCGCAAGTGCTTTCTCAAGACGGCGTTGCGCACGCCGCTCTTTTCGAGAAAGCATAGGTTCACTGAACGTCATATTCCACTTCCTCCAATTGCAGCCTGTAGAGGCGTGCAACGACCTTTGCTGTTTTGACAATACTTGCTGAAGCCTGTTCATCAATACACACACTGTTCAATGTTCTGTAAAATTCCTGCATGTGTTCGCCATCATGGTGGCCGTGATACGTCATGAAACGGGTCGAATTTGCTGTAAGGCCGGTGATTTCTTGAATTCGTTCTGCCCATGAACTCGCCATCTTTTCTCCAAGCCCTTCAATAATCCACATTGCGCCAAGGAGATCGATTGGATTCGAACGAGAGGCGCGATACATCAAGAAGCCATGGAGTGCTTCGGAGCCTATGTTTTTCTCCATGTCGAGAATATCTTCGAGTTTTCCGCCGGACGCTACGTAGTCTTTCTCGAGCATCTCATAGTCTCGATGTTCGTCAACAGCATGCCCAATTACGGTAGAACGAATTTCAGCATGGTTGCGGTCAAAGCTGCTTGCAGTGCGGGTAATCCAACGTGAACCTTCGATAACCTGTTGACGAAGATTTCGCAAGAATACTTGGTGATCTTCGGCCGTATATGTTCCCAAATCTATACGTCGGAGGAGGGGGACTTTGGAAAGGTCCCGTTCAAATCCGAGCCATACACGAAGTAAATGCTGTAAACATACTTGCGCATGGGGGTTCATATCTATTCCATCTGTGTTGCTTTCTTCTGTTGTTTCTTCTTTTATGCCTTCTATTTTTATTTCGCCATTCTTCATTTACTCACCACCGTCAATTGGAGATAGGTCGTATTGAAACGCCCGCTCTCTGGGACAAAGCAGAGTACTTTGTCACCGACTTTCACCGATACTTCATCGGTGCGTAAAAATTCATCTAACATGATAAAAAGGGATGCTGAACCCGTATTTCCTCGGGTGTAAAGGTTTGTCCACCAGCGTTCTTCAGGAATTCCGACACCCGCAGTATCAAGCATCTCAAGTATCTTATTTCGGAAGTGGTGACTGGAATAGTGGCACAAAAAATGGTCGACTTCACTTGGGTTACTCACGCCTTCATCAACCAAACGAAGATATCCATCAACACCCATACGCATAAGATTGTCAAGAAGGCGTACGTCCTGACGTAACAGAAGTGCACCGTCTTGCTCTGCCTGTGCATAGGTATCGTAATCCTGCCAAGTCCGCGTATCATCTGGACGCCCTGCTGAGCCGACACTCATGCAGATTGGAAGCGCATGAGCATGGGAAAAACCACGTATCCAATCAATTCGTAAACTCAGTCCTTTCGGAGCTGGTTTATTTTGCAAAAGCAATGCTCCAGCACCGTCTGAAAGCATCCATCGAAGAAACTCGGTGCTGAAGTCAATTCGCTTCGCAGCAAAGGTCGAAGTGGTTGCTGCCTCGTATCGTTGCTTCTTCAAGAGTCGACTTGCTAATTCACTCGAGATCACAAGGGCTGCCTCATGTTCTTCAAGACGAAGACTGTTCCATGCAGCTTTCAAGGCCATAATTGAGGAAGAACAAATTCCATGCGTTGTTAATATTTCAATTTCAGGTAATTCCAATTCAGCCTGAACCATACTTGCCATACCTGGAGCAGGGAGGTCTCCTTGCGTCGATGCTACAGCGAGCATACCGACTCTTTCGCGCGGAATGAAGGCTCTGTCAAGGCACTCCACAGCAGCATTCGTGGCCATTTCTGTATTACTGTGTGTGGTTTGCTGATGTTCGTCAATTGCATAATGACGTGTTTGAATCTTATTCGCTTTTTGGATTTGGACACGAAGCGAAGAGGGTTTTCCGTTCACTGCACCTAAAATATTCTCAACTTGGTCGACGGAAATAGTCGGCCCTGGCAAGAAAGAACCCGTACTTGTGATGTAGACGGTCATGAGGATTCCTCCAAAGCAAGAGCGCGTTCATAGGACCAACATCGCCACCATTCTTGCAGGTAAGGGCCGACAACTAAAAACGACATAGAACCGATGTAAATGGCGGCATAGTTCCCGGTTACGCCTAACGGTTCCTGCCGCAATTGCAGCGCAAAACCGCCTGCCCAGTTCAAGGAGATAAGGTCGAGGAAGACATCCCACTTACGAACGACGATGAGAAGGAACAGGAAGAAAGGCAAGGTTGCAAGATAGTTGTGGGCATGTACTTCCCAAATACTGATCTCTCTTTTACCGGTGGTAAAATGAACATCATAGTGAGCGATGAATTCATGAGCGACAAGGGCGAGAAAACACAGTAAAAGAATCAAAACATTGACTTCAAAAACAAGTGACAGGACCAATGGAAGGCCAATTTGAGCACCCATTAGGCAGTGTATATTTGCTTCTCGAAGCCCTGATGTCGACTCAATACTTGTTTGCTTGTGGCACCACCAATCAAGCATACTTGCAAGACCCCAAAGCGGCAATAGGATATACAGAATCACATACAAAACGAGTGTGGCTTCATCCATTCTGCTACCCCAATGAGCACTAACTACTCTTCATGGGATAAAAAGACAATTCCGGCATTTTTGATAAATTATAAAATTTTCAAGAGGTGTTAGAGGAAGTCTGACAACGACAATTGTTTCGCACGGTCGTTGTTAAACAGTGAGTCTGCGCTATCCGACAGCCATTCGACGTTTTGCTTCGTGTACCGATCGACACCATATTTCTCCATAACGTGCTTTGTCACCTTGATGTATTTACGTACAGCACCTTCCGACACAGTTAGAGCGAGATTGCCACCACAAAGCCCCCCTTCTGATTTTGCCACACCTACGCTTGTGAGACCGCGACCCGATTCTTTCTTTGGCTGGATGCATGAACCGGCGACCGGCATTCTTCGATAGGAATGAGCACATTTGAGGCAACGGACTTTTTGGCGAGCAAATGCGTTGAGATTACCTCGCAAATCTGGAAGAAAATGAGACCTTACTACGCTTGATGCGACGGTTCGCACGTCTACACCTCGTAATCGGTGGCCGAGGTCGAGTTGTCCATTCATCTTGTCAATCATAGTGTCCAGTGTTTTGTATGCCGAAAGTGCAGGACCCTGGTCAAGAGCGTGGCAATCATGAGTGTACCCATATCCACGTACTGCAGCGACTGAACCGAGTCGTCGTTCGACGAAA
>CALCOP010000028.1 GCA_937897365.1 uncultured euryarchaeote | reverse complement strand
ATTGGGATACCGATGGTGATTGGATGGTTGATTGGTTTGAAGTTCATGACGATGAGGAAGACGGAATACGTGGAGATTCTTCACCAATACGCTACGACTCGCGCCAAACGGGTTGAAAATGTACCTCACTCGTAGGCGTATGATTCAAAGGCCATAGGCCCTAAGGCCTACCCGGGGGAGCGTACATGCAGAACAATTTGTCAAACGGCCGCGGCGTTATGTTCCTCTTGTTCTTCGTTATGGTGCTCGCACCGATGGGGCCTATGGCAGATGTCGTCGTTGGTTCTGCGGATGCAACGGGTGTTTCTCGCCACGTCTACTCTCTCAGCGACGGATCCTCTGAATATGTCGCACTCTACCAAGGAGCAAATCCCGATACCGGCGCAGTCGTCTCTCTGCCAAAGGGTGCGATGGTAACTGATGTTTCTCTCACTTTATCTGGTGCTTCAGCAACAGGTTGGAGTCAAACAGTTACCGATGACCGCGATGAGTGGATTTCCGGTTCATCCTCGGCTACAGATGCGCGCAGCGGAGATTTAGGTCTCGCATTTTCAAATCGTTCGACAACCTTCTTCCCTCACGGATATGATGAAGTTGAAAATCCTGCATCTGATGCATGGCTTGACAACGGCTCGTATGCCATACGACAACCTCATACTTCAAATTCGACTGAGAGTAGGTTTTCTCAACAAGTTCTCAAAACATCCCCAAGTTTGATGAAACAAGGCCAAGGTGCTATTTTGAAGCATCATGATTGGCTTTTTATGTCGACTTGGAGTTCTTCAACATTCCACAATATCGTTCACCGACTTTATCCAAACAATGCTACAAAGGAATCTGTGATTACGCTCGATCAGGGCCAATGTACTATTGCAAGTCTTCACCCGAGTTCCTACTACGGAAGTTATGGATTCCGTGATTGGACTATTACTGATGATGAGCGAATGTTTGCAATTCTTTCCGGATACCGTTACCATTATTCTTCCTCTGCTCCTACTCAGTATCACCGTGTTCTTGAGATGGACATTTCACGAGACGATACGTGGACGTGTATTGATTCATATGATGTCTCACCCCAATACTCTGATTACACTGCTATCGCCTATGACCGAATTACCGATGAGGTATGGATTGTCCACAATGCTCAGCGACGTATTGTCTCATACACTTTTGGAGAACAGGCTGACGGACAATATACCCGTGGCCAAGATATGTATTCCTATTCGTCTTCTTCCGGAAGCGCTTGGGAATGCGGGAAAACAGGTCAACAAGTCCGTGGTTTAGAAGTGAACAAAAGCACATTTTTCATGCGATGTCAGAAAGGTTCATCGGGCCAAGATAAAGACCAGCTTGAAGCATGGACAATCTCTGGTTCATCCACTTCACTTGTCCCACAATCAGGGACTCGACTTCTCTCTACCCTTGGTTACGGACTGCAATTTGACGGTTCTCGGTTTGTGACGGTCGATTGTGGCTACTCGACGTGGTCATCTGCAACCTTGTATTATCGAGAGTATGGTACTGGGTGGCAATTCAAAACTACGCCCGCACCTGGGACCACAACTTGGTATGGACCTGTTACAGAATCGTTTGACCCCATTTTAGCAGTCAACATGCAGACATATTGGTCTGCAGCATCTATCGGTGACCGAGTTGATTACTGGGTCTCTGCCGATAACGGAACACACTGGGAATCCGTGGATTCGAATTCGACAATTCACTTTTCGTATCCTGGAAATGAATTAGTTTGGAAAGCTCAATTGATAGGATCAACCGCAGTTTCTTGGTGGGTCGATATGGAATATTCCACCGAATATGCCCCATCAGGTAGCTGGACATCACCGCCGTTTACGACAGGTACCAAAGTAGGTAAAGTGAAACCAAACTGGGTTGCTGATGTTCCTTCAGGGACTTCTGTTTCAGTTCAGGTTTCCAATGATAACGGCTCAACATGGTTTTCTGCAATGAATAACCAAGAAGTTAGTTTCCCTTCGACTGAGGCAGGCGACACCATTCGCTATGCGGTAAGCTTGTCAACAACCGATTCTTCTCTCTCGCCGTTGGTTGATTCAATAACCATGGAATATGAAGAAGGTTATCCAGACAGGCCAATGTTGGATATCGGCAACGATTTAATCTGGGATTGGGAATCTCTCCTTTTCTTGAACGAATCCGCAGTTACTGCCTCGGACCAATCAATCGTAAATGTTGATGTCAAATCTCAACCCACTTTGATTCAAGCATTCAATTCTTTCATTCCACAAAATGGAGATGGTGACGTACTCATCCCTATTGCTGTTAAAGCAGCATCCTCTGGTCGTGTGAAGATTTCAAACATTGACATCGCATACAAAATGCAAACGCGTGCTCTTGACGCATCGCTTGAAGGAGGCCTCCTTTCACCGGATGGGATTTATCGTAATCTACAGGTCCGAATTGCCCCAGGGGATGACGTCGACCGAGTAACCGAATCACTGATTGCCTTCAATAATTCGTATGGCGAAAACCCTGCATTTGATTGGCAACGTGGAGATACATGTTCAGTCGTTAGCGATGGCGGTGGAATCGTTCAATTCGATGTGGCAAATTGTACATCAACCACGGATTCCTTCGGAGAAGTCTCTATTCGTATACCGGTTGCTGTAAATTGGACGTGGGACGATGAAAGCAGCATGCAAGCACTGATTTCAGTTGTCGACGACCTTGGTCAGGCAGTCTCCGCATGGGAAACAGAAGATTTAGACATCATCGTGGAAAATGACATCCAACTGGATGGCCTGCGTGTCTTTGAAGAAACGGGACGTGAACTTTACTCTCAGGATTGGGTTCGGGGCGGTTTCAATTTGTCCTTCACCGGAAAAATATTCTTCCAAAACTCGCAACTAACACCTCTCGGTGGTCAATTCTCATTACGAATACTGGGCCAGAATGTAACCTATGACGGTGATCCGATTGGAGAGCCGATCCTCTTAGCTCAAGAGCAGAATCCAGCGTTTGGTGAATACAACATTACATTCCAATCTCCGCTTGAGTCCGCACCAGGTGGTATGGTTTTCTATGCTGAAGCAGTGGATTTGAAAAACGGTTCTACCTTTGTGAATCCGGGGTACAACACAATCCGACTTGTTTTGGATGGAAATTCACCACTTGTTCTCTCTTCGACACCAGGTGATGGGACTGAAAGGCATGCTGGCCCTCCTGCACCGGGTGGTCAGCCTGTGAGTATTATGATTCAAGACTCGGTTGACCCGCCAAGTCAAATCACGCTCAATTACTGGATTGGATGTAAAGCCAGTGAATCTCTTGGTTGCAGTGATTACAATTTTGACGGATTGCCAAACTCAGATGAATACGAAATGAAGGTTCTAACATCACCTGATACGCAGACTGGTGGCTTGAACATCTTCGATGGTCTCATTGACGATTCAATGCTACTGCACGGTCAGCAAGTATCGTATTTCGTCACTGGTAGCGATGCTCAAGACAATGCAATCGCAATGGGTGGAGGTCCGGTTTGCCCTGACAGTAACATCGCTTGTGGTTATGTCCCTGGCGAAGTACTCCCCGACTGGGATAACGACTTAGGTACATACAAAATCCGTGTTGAGTTTGAACCAGAACTCGACTTGGATAATTCAACAATCATAGGCCATGATGACAGAACGCCCTTGCACCCAGGTATTCCATACACCGCACAAATTGTACTTTCTGACCGCAACGGATGGGAAGATATTCAATACATTCAACTCGCGCTTGGTGAAGATTTTGATGATGATGAAACTTCGCTGTTCATTTCTCTTACGAAGGGCGTAGATGGTTCACCAGTCGCTGTCATGACATCTGGTTCAGCGAATATCGCAGTTTCCAATCTTTATTCGAGCGTTGAACTCGAAGAGAATGATAATTCAATCATCAAAATTTTGGCTCGATTCCAACTAACGTGGACTTTCCCTGAATCTTTTGATACCGATGGATTAACTCAATTTACGCCGAAGATATTGGTAACAGACCTGCCTTGCAACGAGGGTGAAGTGACGCCATGTTTTGAAGCGACAGCCGGTTTAGGTAACGATGCATGGAGCCTTGACAACGACTTCCGTTTCGATACGATGGAAGGGCATATTCGTGCTGTTGAACTCCGTGACGGCACAAACCACTACAATTCTGACTTCACAGAAACGCTCATCGGTGCTGGCCAGGCATTGCGTGTCAATGGACGAGTCTTGTTTTCCGAAGATGAGACACCTGCCCCGGCAGGTGCGTTTGACGTCGTTTTCGGTGATTATGATAACACGTGGAAAACCTCAACTCGCAACGATGGAGAATTCAGCCTCGATTTGTTGATTCCATCAGTACCTTCAGGGCATCTTGACCTACGTTTAGGACTGGGCGACTTACCAGGTTTAGCTATGGATGAGACGCCATCCGTCCAACGAGTCCGTCTTGCTGTTGATAATTCTCGGCCAACCATTGCCGCTGTTTCGCTCGATGAAGTTTCTGCAGGCAATGAACTTTCAATCGGTTCCTGTGGTGACTTAATGGTCCTGCTTGAAACCATTGACGACTATGGTTTTGACCTTGATGAACCTGCAGTTTTACACTATCGTGTTCGAGCTGGTGAGGCAGAAATCTCACGCGGCAGCGTCCCACTGCCCGATACAACACCGTTTGGAGAGCAGTTCTTCTGGACAGGTAATCTCGATCTCACAGATTCGGGCGCAACCACTCTCTTGCCCTCTTACATGGTTGACGTGTGGGTCTCCGGTTCGGATTCAGCCGGCAATCCATTTGACACACTTGGCAATTCAATAAACCAGCCAATCGCGTCATGGTCATTGGCTTTACTTGGGCCGAGTATTGACTTGGATTTAGCCACGAGCTCCTTTTCTTGGGACGACCCAAGTCCAATTACCGGGCAAGAAGTTGGCCTTGAATTTGAAGTTCGTAATCTCGGCGGAAAAGGGGATGTTGCATTTATTCTTCAGCGCGCCGTTGAAGGAGGCTTCTGGGAAAATACTGCTCGTGTTGACCTTGTTGCATCTGCAGGATCTGCAGTAACTGGAACTCTCCCTACTGTTGCAGATGTTCAAGCCGGTGAAAGCATAGAATTTAGAATTGTAATTTTAGTTGACGAAGTTGAAATGGACCGCAAGACTCTCGACCCGTTACTTGTAAAGGAGGAAACAATTCGTGACGGTGAAGCACTTGCAGTCCAAGCACAAGAGGGGGCATTCAGCATTGTTCTCTATCTGATTGCTCTTCTTTCGCTAAGCCTTGCGATGTGGCTACTTGTCATGAATCGAAGAATACGCGAGGGTGAAATCGAGGGTGGAGCTGAAGACCAAACCGAAGAAGTTCTTGAAGACCTCAATCTCACCAAAACACTCCCTGCCATAGATGTGAGTGTCCCACCTCCTGCTGGCTTGATTCTCCCGCAGTCTGCGCCGAATCCTGCGACGCCAGCCCCCGTTGCTCAACCGACACCCGAGCCTCAACCGACTCCAGAACAGAGCAACGTACGTGCTCCTCCACCGATTCCTCCTACTGGCTTGCCTCAAGGTTGGACTCAGGAACAATGGAACCATTTCGGTTGGCAATATGTTGATGCTATGAAAAAGTGAGTTGTTTACATGACTGACGAAGGGGCAACGCCCATTGATGGAATGGTGACATTACAGGAGCGTATGGTGAACCTCATCAAACAATTGAACATGCCTTTAATCGAAGTTAGTCTTGTTTTGGGTAAGCAGATAGCCGGCCTTTCTCGTTCTTTACAAGAACATATTCATTCAACACAACAGAAATTTTCAGATTCAGTATTACACCCTTGGGAAATTGAAGCGCCGGAAGATTCTGAAAACGATTTTACGTTTGATCTTGAAAAGATTTTCAACATAATCGATGAAGACAGAATGGATATTCTTTCTACGCTGATACGGGTGACTCTTGTTGAGATTGATGCCTCATTGGCAGAGGGATTACTTGCATTGCGGCCATGGGAGGCACTCTCTCGGACGCAATTATCGAAGGCAAAGGGACCTGGGCAACTTTTTTCACCCTTGGAAATTCCGGAAGACTGGTAAGCAATGGGTTTGAAAATAACAACCTTTACCGAACTGCATGGGCAAGTCAGTTCGGGTCTGTTTTGGAATTCTTGCTGTTCTACTTGCACCACTTCTTTCAGGTTGCCTTGGTGTCGATAAAATCACCGATTTAGGATTAAATCGTGGCATTCCGGGCGGATTAACGCTTGCATGTCTTGATGATTCGGTTTACACTTCGATGGTGGTCGAAGTTGATTATCATCCCGGATACAAACCTGAAACCTCATCAACAAATATGCTTCAAGAGCGACTCGATTCAGTATGTGACAAGCCCCAAGGTATCGAGATTCTGCTTACAGAGACAACCTTCAGCAACGACGAAATATGGACCGCGAACGATGTTCGAGAAACTGGGTGGGATGAAAAAAGCAGCAACCCAAGAGACGACTCAACCCTCTACTGGCAAGTGATTTTCCCTGCAGGGACATATGAAGATAGCAGTGTTCTTGGCGTTGCTGTCGATGCTTCAACAGTTGCCATGTTCAAGGATTCGATTGATGATGCTGAGAATATCTTTCGTAGACCTTCTGCTGAAAAAATCGAGAACAGTGTACTTGTCCATGAATTTGGACACCTTCTCGGATTGGTAAACTTAGTTTATACCTCGCCGGTAGAACATGAAGACAGTGAACACCCAGGACACTCTAATAACGAGGATTCAGTCATGTATTGGGCGATTGAATCCGCCAGCATCTCAAACTTTTTCTCGAATGAACTTCCAACTGAATTTGATATTGATGACAAACAAGATCTCATCGGTCTCGCAGATGGTTCAATCTCGTGTACCGATCAGTTGTGGCGCCCTTAAGCGTTTTTCGCAGCAATAACTCTCGTTGCTTCTCTCCATGCATCAAATACTGAATAAGCCCACAAACCCATCCACAAGACGATGGTAAGTGCGAGAGGGATTTGGAGGAGTGTCCAGTCGAATGCTTTTCGATGTTGGCGATTAAAGTGCTGGCCGAGGAACAAAAATGGGATTGATGCGAGTAAGGCAGTAAATAAGGGACGCAATGCGCCCCACGCACCTACTCCAAATGTGAACTCTCTCCATATTTCACGAAAGAGTCGAACGGGTCTTGCACCAAGTATGGCACTTTCCTTCTCATCAGGAGAAGCAACACTCAAATCAGTATGTTCGCTCATACTCGCCACTGCAATGTCCTGTTCGTTCTTCTTTGTCAAGATGACGGGACTTTCTCGACAAGAATATCAAAAACCGCCAAGTAGAGGCAACTCCATGGTAAGAATTTTGGTGACGGGTTTCGAACCATTTGGCAAGCATTCACAAAACATTTCAAGCGAAGTCGTCGACCAACTCCCCTCTCAAATTGTACTCGACGACCCTTGGTCTGACTTACGTGAATCAAGGATGGATAGTTTTGAAGTCACACTTGAAAAACGTATTCTCACTGTTGATGAGACCGGTTCACGAGAGATTGCTTCTGCCTTACTCGGGGGATCTGAGTGGGATGCAATACTCCATCTTGGTCTGTGTGATACATGCCGAATACCTCGAATTGAAACCGTTGCTCAAGATCATGTTCACATGAAGATACCAGATAACAGTGGTCGTCAAATTCATCATCAAACCATCCACGGTAAAGGAGATTTATCTGTCACCTTACCCACTGAGGAATGGATGTTATTGCCCTGGTCTGTTGAATGCGAACTTTCCCAAGATGCAGGCTCATTTCTCTGCAATGAAACATTTTACCATACACTCCGCACATTAGGCGAGATGTACGGTGGCAACAAATCTCGACCACCATGCATCTTTGTACATCTCCCACCACCCGAAAGGTGCTCACTTCAACGAGCGTTGATGTATGTCAAAGAGGTGTTACAAAGGATGATGTTCCGACCTGTAGTTTCAGTTGTTGGTGCGTTGATAACCCTCGACGACGAATACCTTGTTGCACAGCGTTCCTTCGGCCAGAAGCATGCGGGTAAATGGGAGTTCCCAGGAGGTAAAGTCGAATTGAATGAAACACTTGAATCGGCTCTTGTGCGTGAGATTAAGGAAGAGTTTGGATGGAAAGTTCGATGTGATGAATCAATCGGGACATGGTATCATTCATTAGAAAAGACTGATATTGCATTGCACATACTTCCAACGTTTTTCACTGGAACTCTTCCAAATATTAGCGACATGGAGCTATGGACTGCACACCAAGATGTTCGCTGGAGGAATCTGTCGGATGATTCAGCACTGGATTGGCTGGGCAATAACGGTGCAGTCGTTCAATGGATGAAGGAGAGCAATTTCTCATCAGATCCAGGTAACTGATTCCCCGTCATCAGTCATTGCGAGGTCATCCTTAATTGAGCGTGGAGCGACATCACGTCCTTTGTGCCAAGTTGCGGCCTCGAGCCAATCACGTAGATGTTCGCCTTCGAGTGTGACTGAAATGACTCCCCCAAAGGGTTGTTCTTCATCCAACGGGAATGCGATTTTTCCAACGATTGCAGCTTGACGCAATAAATCAAAAGTCGTTTTTGTTCCATCGAAAGCAATCGTCATTGCATCCAAAGCCGTATCAAGTATTCTCTGTTCGTGCAACAATTTCAGAAATGTTTGGAGTGAGACTTGTTCACCCGTCCATGTCTCATGAATTGCATTACCCAGTGTCGGATGTTCAATATCTCCTTGTTCAGGAAATTCCGGAAATAGTGTAAGGAGAGATTCGCGAACTTTTTCGGGAGAATCGGCACCTCGCAATTCTGTTTCAATAACAATACGCAAGTTTTCGTTCACACCGTTTAGGCGAAGCATTGGCTCTTGCATGAACATCGCCAAAACCCCCTGGCACATGAACATGCCTTTTATGGAGGAAAAAGGCGAAGGGGTGAAAGTCAATGTCATATTCGGAGTGTTATGACTGATGCACAACCATTGATTGCATCTGTCATTCCGGTTCTCAACGAGGCTGAGTATATTGGTGCATGCTTAGATTCACTTATTGCACAAACAATCTCATCGGAAACTCACATGATTCTCGTACTCGATGGGGGTTCTTTGGATTCAACAAGTGAGGAAGTCCGCAAAGCAATAAAGCGAAGTAAAGAGCGTGGAGGTCCTCTTATTGAGTTACATTCAAATCCCAAAAAACACGTTGCAGACGCTCGAAATCTTGCACTTTCATTGTTACCCCCTTCGATACAGTATACCGTTGAAATGATTGGCCACTCAACTGTAGAGCCAGACCATCTCCAAATTCGAATGGACGAATGGTCTCGTATAGAATCGTCGCTTTCTGCACCCTTAGCTGCGGTGGGGATACGCGTTCAAGCAAGGCAAGGTGAGCATGGGTTGGTGGAGCATTGGATTGAAAGCACTCTTTCATCGCCATTTGGAAGTGGTAGTGGACAATTTGAATCATTTTCAGTCTCGGGGCCGACCAAAACTCCGGCATTTGCTATGCATTCACGAGTTGCCCTGGATGATGTAGGTGGGTGGGATACAGCCTACATTACAAGTCAGGATAGTGACCTTTCAATGCGTTTAATTGATTCAGGTTACGCAGTTTTTCGAACCCCTGCAACAATGGTGAGCATGGTCAAGCGTTCGGGATTGTTCAAATGGTGGAAAATGGGTCACAGATATGGATTTTGGAGGATGAAAATATTGAGAAAGCACCCAAAAAGAATCAGCTTTCGTGAATTTTTACCTTGGGTTGGACTCCTCGCAACGTTGGGAATTTATTTCCTTCAACCCCGCCTCGTATCCATTCTTCCAGCGAGTTATCTCACGGTTCTCTTACTCGAAGGCATTCGAAGTTCTTTACGCTCGAAGCGGTTTTCAACTCTTTTCGGTGTGCCTTTATGTCTGATAATGCTGCATTCGAGTTTTTCTATAGGCTTAGTTGACGGAATTTTACGCAAAGGTCGAGCTCCATCTGACCGATGAGACCGAAATAGACAGAGGATGACAACATACTTGAGCGTTCCAAAAAAACGGGAGATGAAGGCTATGGCGACAGAGCGGAGGTTCACGGCTCGAGGCATTGCAGTCATGCCTCTTCTCCTTCTCGCAGCGACCCATCTTACCGTAACTCCATTGAAAGAAATGTTTGAGGTTGAACCGAGCCTCATGTATGGCTGGTATGGAATAGGAGTTGTTACCGGCGTGATTCTTTTCCGTCGAACTCGGACTGTTCGAGACCATGAGTTTCATCGTTCACAGATAATGAAATCCATGAAGAAAGTGTACGAGGCAGAAGAAGCCGGTGTTTGGCAGACCAGTGTTCAACTTGATAGCAATTTGACTCCAGTGGGTGAAATGACACTTCAAAGAACGGTCTCAAGTATCGATAAAGAAACACCTGAACTCGAGTTGGGAGAGGATGAAAAAGTCGAAGTTGATTTGTTACTTGAATCTGCACGCATTCAAAAAGCAAATCGAAGAATGAGTGGAGATGAAACGTTCGATGATGAAAGCGTTGATTCTACGATCGGTGCCAAGCGGAAAAATTCTCCAATGGATTCCTTCCTTGATTCAATTTCACGATTGTTTGGCAGAGGTGATTCTGGTGAACGCCGTGAAGAAAAAAGACAGGCTGCTTTACGCGCTGCATCAACAGCCTCACCAGTGACAGCTCAACGTCCGGTAGCACCTCTGCGGACCGTATCACGAACAAACGGTGAGGAATTGAAGATAACCACGATGTCCGATGATGGAGGAATTGATTCCTATGTTTCTGAGCAAGGTGAACAAGTCATGTCAACGAGCAAACTTCAATCCGAGTCAGAAAAAGTCTATGCTTGGGACTCGAACACACCTTCGCAACAATCGAGTGAAAGTATTGAATCGATGGCAATGATTTCGACTCCACAGTATGAAGTGACGCAGCCAACAGAACTCATTTCATCTCCAACGGGGAAATTATGTCGAGGCTGCAATGCACCTATACCTCAAGACGAACCGTTCTGTCTTCAATGTGGTCTTGATGCATAAGTTGGTCCTTTTCAAGCGAGATATTGAAAGAGGTCGTTGATACACGCCATCTCATTGGGTGAGTGGCGTGGCTGAAAAGCGGGATTACTATGAGGTCTTGGGAGTGTCGAAGGATGCTTCTTCTGCCGACCTCAAAAATGCCTTTCGTAGTCTTGCAAGAAAGTATCACCCAGACCGCAGTGAAGAAGAAAATGCGGAGGAGATGTTCAAAGAAATTCAAGAGGCTTACGCAATTCTTTCTGATGAACAAAAGCGTGCTCAATATGATCGTTTTGGACACAGTGGCCCTGGAGGCGGCTCCCCGTTTGGAGGATTTGGTGGTGGAGGATTTAACATCAACTTGGAAGATCTTTTTGGCGGTGATATATTTTCCAACATATTCGGTGGTGGAGGCGGTGGCAATGGTAGACGCTCACGTCGTCGTGGAAGTGACATTCGCATGTTCCATACTGTGGATTTAGAGAAAATATTCAGCGGCAGCCAAGAAGAAGTTGAAGTCGAACTACCCGTGTCTTGTACTCAATGTGCAGGTACGGGTGCGAAAAACGGGGAGATATCCGACTGCAGGGAATGTAACGGTCAAGGTCGTGTCCGGATGCGGCAACAAGTTGGGCCATTTGTTCAGGACGTCGTTCGTGATTGTTCTTCTTGCGATGGTTCAGGGCACCAAATAGACGAACGCTGCAGTTACTGCAGAGGAAAAGGTAAGGAAATCAAAGCGACGACTTTACGATTCAATATTCCAGCAGGTGCGGAATCAGGAACCCGACTTCGTATGCGAGGTAAAGGTGAACCTGCTCCGAACGGTAAAGGAGAAGATGGTGATTTATTCATTGAAATCGATGTTGAAGAACACCTCTGGTTTGAGCGTTCGGGTGCTGACCTTATCATGTCTTTACCTCTCGGCTATTCTGATCTTGTTTTGGGAACAAGTATCACTCTGTCCCATGTCGATGGAAAGGACTTGACAATTAAGGTTCCAGCATATTCAAATTCTGGAGACACCCTTGAAATTAAGAAGAGAGGGTTACCTCGAACCAGAAGATCTGGTCGTGGAGATGTGATTGTCTTGCTCAAATTACATATGCCAAAAAAGGTGGACAAGAAATCAAGAAAATCTCTTCAAGAATTGAAAGATGTCCTCGGGCCGAAAGACATTCTTGAACGAATTAAGGCTGATGCCAAAGAACGTCGAAATTGAGTACATTATACACGACTTCTAAGCCAACTGTGAAACTCTTTTTGGCGACATTTTTTTGTCGCAAATCATCTCATATGCTGAATATGGGGTGCAAGACCTCATATCTCACCGCATTATGGAGCGACCATGGTCAATAAGCAGATGTGCATAGTTCTCCTCAGCATTTTGCTCTTTTCGATACCTTCGCATGCAGTTGCATCCAAAGAGGCGACTTTTGTAGAACAATTTGGTGAAGTGTTTGATGAGGTTGTAATTGCCGACTCCTCTGATGCGCTTGATGACCCTCGCGACCTTGAATTTCATCCTGGTCGAACCAATGAACTTTGGATAGCGAATCGGGCTACTGACAGTATAACTATCGTTTCAGACACTGGAATGGAAAGTCAAACCTCTCAAAATCGCCTTGACTCCAACAGAAATCACTTCCTTGAAGAGGTCAGTTCAATTGCATTCGGTGCATACCACCCTGAATTTGACTGGCAATGGGGTTCTGCTCAAGAAACCAGAAACACATACTGCGGTCAAGGCGCACCAAATAATTTCATGGGACCGACACTTTGGCCATCATCGCTGAATCACTTTGCTGTTGAAAATCAAAACAACGGAAATGGGCTTCTTGGAAGCCATATTGACATGAATCACCAATCACCTTATGGCGTTGGTATTGCGCATGATTCGGACAATGTATATTGGTATAATGACGGATATTATGGCGAATTGGTTCGCTATGATTTTCAACAGGACCATGACACTGGAGAGGACGATCATTCCGATGGTATTGTTCGCCGGTATTCAGATATCACGCTGACACACGCATTCGGTATACCTGGCCACATGATTCTGGACAAAAGTTCAGGCATTCTCTACATCGCAGATGCTGGTGCAAACAGGGTTCTTTGGGTCAATACAGATGACACAACCTACCAGACTGAGGACATGATGAACGACCCTTCTCTCCTTGAACCACTTGAAGAATATTCAAGAATCACTGGTATTGAATGGGGAGTTCTTGCCACAGGTCTTAATCGTCCTTCTGGAATTGCTCTCGATGGTGACCGGCTGTTTGTCTCACAGAATGCGAATGGAAGAATTACTGCATTCGATTTGGATTCAGACGGCAAAGGTGCGATTGAAGCAGACACGATTCAGACATCCGCTTCCTCGATTATGGGTCTTGAAATAGGTCCGAACGGCCATCTCTATTACGTTGATAACGGACAAGATGAAGTTGTGCGTATTGACCCACTTAACGATCAAGATGGCGATGGCGTCGGTGATGAACTCGACAATTGTCCATTCATTTCAAACTCTGCTCAGGCAAATTACGATAATGATACTGAAGGCGATGCTTGCGATGAAGATGACGATAATGATTCTGTTCTCGATACCGATGATGATTGTCTTCGAGGCAATCTTTCTTGGCTTTCTTCTTTGCTGACGGACCACGATTCAGACGGTTGTGCAGACTCCACCGAGGACCTCGATGATGATAACGACGGTCTTTTTGATGAGATTGATTCTTGTTCACTTGGGGATGTCGGGTGGATTTCTTCTTCACTCACAGATTACGACTCGGATGGATGTCAAGACTCTGGTGAAGATTATGACGATGATAATGACCGGATTTGCGATGCAGATGCGAACGATGGTTTCTGGGTATGCAGTGTTTCATCTGCTTCAATAGACCTCTGTCCTACAAGTCCGCCATCTTTCTTCTCGACGGTATCCAATGATGGAGATCAGGATGGTTGCCAAGATGTTGGTGAAGATCTCGATGATGATAACGACGGGTTTTCTGATGAAATCGACCATTGCCCGGTCAATGCAGGAACAAGTTACCTCGGCTCATTGATGGGATGTGCTGACTTTGACACCGATGGATATGCTGATTCAGTTGATGAGTTCCCTACTGAGTCATCACAATGGAGGGATACTGACGGCGATGGTTTTGGAGATGAAGCCAGCGGATTTGAAGGTGATCAATGTAAGACCGTATCTGGGACCTCGTTTGAAGATCGCATTGGCTGTCTCGACTCGGATGACGATGGCTGGTCCGACCCAGATGCAACATGGACAACAAGTTCTGGC
>CALCOP010000027.1 GCA_937897365.1 uncultured euryarchaeote | reverse complement strand
ATTTTGCATTCAAACATACACTGCCTCAGCACAACGAGCAGTGGACAGCACTTCAACTCAACGCTTTCTCGTATCACTCTTCGGAATCAGAGCGACCCGGAACATTGCGAACAACAATATCAACGAGGTTTTCAACAGCGTCCATAATTTCCTCAGAATCATCATCAACTAATGATTCTGCAAAACTCTTGCCCTTCGAGCGACCTCTTGCAACCTGCCAAATAATTCCAAACAGTGTAATTGCAGTAAGAACGAGTTTCCATGTAGTTGCTCCACCGTCTGCGCCAACAACATAGACCAAGATCATGTAAAAGGATACAATTGCAGTGGTAAGTATCATGATAGGGAAACCTGCTTTGAAAAATTCATTAAATGAAATTGGATAACCTGCTTCTTCAGACATACCTGCAGTTACGACATTCGCTGAAGCACCAATGAGAGTACCATTGCCGCCCAAACATGCGCCAAAGGCGAGTGCCCAAATCAAGGGATTAAGGTCGATATTGAGTTCATATGAAATCTGCAGGACGACTGGAATCATAGTAGCAGTATAGGGAATATTGTCGATAAATGCGGAGGCTATAGCAGAGACCCAAAGTATGATCAAAACGGCTGCTGCGAGGCGAACAACATCACCTTCAGCATCAGAGCCAAACAGCTCAATTCCTTTCGTCACGTATTCACCTATGAAAGAAATGACACCAAGATACTGTAATGCATGAACCAATACGAAAAGTCCTGCAAAGAAAAGGAGTGTGGTCCACTCAACGTGTTCTAACGGTTGTTCAAGTTCATGACGGTCAGTTGCAAGTAGCATGACAACTGCACCTACCAATGCAATCCAAGAAACAGCGATGTGAGTAATCGGGTGGAGGAAAAAGTTGAGAACAACCAAGGTTAGAATTGCACCACTCACCTTGAGCATTGCAGCATCCTTAATTCCGTATTTTGCCTCAAGTTCTGCGATATCTCGAATACGGCTTCCCGAGAATTCTTCAGCGTAAAACCATTTCAAAAACATGAAACTTGGAACAACCGTCATTAAGATACCAGGAGCCATCTCAATGATGAAATCATTGAAAGTCACACCGGAACTCACTAAATCGAGATAGCCTTCCTGAGCGAGTCCTTCTTGCTTCATAGCAGCTTTTTCGATTGCCGCAGATGAGAGTCCTGAGCCAATCATGATGTTCGGAGGGTCTCCAATCATGGTCGCTGCGCCGCCGATGTTTGAAAATAGAACCTCGGAGATGAGCAGCGGCACCGGTTTAATATCGAGAACTTTCGCAAGTTGGATTGTAACCGGAGTCAAGAGCAACATTGTAGTAACGTTATCCAAGAATGCTGAGAGCACAGCAGTGACAGAGCACAAAATCACAACAAGCGTCCAGACAGAGCCGCCACTGCGTTTGTATGCTTGCACAGCAAACCACTCAAAGAGACCGGTATGAGAAAGAATTCCAACCATTACCATCATTCCGAGCAGTAACCCAATGGTCTCCCAATCGATGAGTGTTGTTACTTCTCCGAGCGTGAATGCTTGCTCAGAGTAAAAGCAGAGGGCAAGGATTGCCAAAAGGCCACCGACTGCAGCTGCTAAGGTTCTGTGCACGACTTCGGTGATAATGAGAGCATATACACCGAGAAGAATTCCTAAACCTACCCACACTGCTTGCGAGTTTTCAATATCGGTGAATGGCGAGGAACTCGAAGAAGAGCCAGCGGCTAAAGAATTACTCGTAAACATCATTGTTCCAGTAAATGCCAAGAGTCCCAGAGCAATGTACTGAGATATGTGCCGTCGGTGGCTGCCAAGCAACATACCTGCCTTCATAGCAATGCGTAATGAAATCATCACTTGAGTATTTCCTTGAAGATACTTGCTTATCGCCAAAGAACGCCGACATTTCCACGAGCCAAAACAACAGTCGAATTTGTTTGCTCAGAAAGGTATTTCCAGACATCTGAAACATCTTTTCGCTCAAACAGTCCGCGATTTAATTTTATTTTAACCAGGCTACGCTTTTCTAATTGAGATTCAATTTCAGAAACGAGTGTTTCGGTAATACCAGATTTTCCGACACGAATGGTCGCTTGAAAATCACGAGACATTGCCTCCCGCCGAATGGATTCTGGAATGTCACTACCCATCGTGTTCATCAACCCGAAAGCACTCTTATTCAAGTATGTGACCGAAGAGAACTTAGGAAGGTTTAGAGCCATTTCTTCGATGTGATTTCGGGCCCCCACCGTAACGATGTGTAGAAGAACATGTCATACATGTCACCGTTCTTTGACCTGCGAGAATTCTCACTCGAACATTCTCACCGTAGTGGTATGGAGTGAGACACCGTCGACAAAATAAGTGGCGCGCACGAATCGGTATTGGGATACGGTGACGTTTGGAAAGTTTGACCAGGTGGCGGACACTTGACTGAACGAGCTGTGAGTGGTGTTGCGAGGGCGACTCAAGGATCTTAATCAAACGCACTTGACTTATTCGAGCATATTCCCGCCTGTCGTTCTGACCTTTTCGACGACGTTTGTTTCGAGGACTCAAAAGTTCACCTCATCGCTCAAGTACTGCAAGGATATCTACGGTAATTTCATCAATTGCTCTGTCACCATTCACGGCATGAAAAATGCCTTTGCTTCGATACCACTCGGCAAGAGGAGATGTCTGTTCATGGTAGGTATTCAATCGAGAGTTAACGGTCGCCTCGTTGTCATCCGACCGGCGTTTCTCCTGCCACTTTTCACATCCACAACCGTCATCACCTATCGGGTTGAATAAATCGTGGAAAACACTGCCACAATTTGCGCAAGAATACCGGCCGCAGATGCGCTCAACAATTCTCTCATCAGGTACCTCAATTGCGATAACGTGGGTTACAGGGGTTATTTCAGCCAATGCTTCAGCCTGGGGAATGGTTCGAGGAAATCCATCAAACATAACACCATTTTTAGCGTCATCCTCAAGAATTCTATCTTTGATAAGATCAATGATGACAGAATCAGGGACGAGTTGACCCGATTCCATGAATCCCTTTGCAACCATTCCAGTTTCGGTTCCTGCCTTGACAGCAGCACGCAACATATCGCCAGTTGACACTTGTGGCAAGCCCGTTGCATCCATAATCCTCTCTGCTTGCGTACCTTTTCCTGCACCCGGAGGTCCAAACAATACAATGCTGCTCATGGTCGGCCCTTGTGGCGCTTCATATTAGAGATGTGCGTGAGAATTACTGCCGGTCCAACCATTGCTGACCGTAATGTTGCCACTGCTCCATTGTCCACCCAGTAGGCAACCCAGTAGCTGGAAGGGGTGGCCCGAGTGCTGGAATTGGGGTTGGGGCTGGTAGTGGAGTAGGTGCAACAGCGGGTACAGCAGTTGGCGCAGGTAATGGGGCTGGCGATGGTGCTGGGAGAGGCAAGGGTAATGCTGGAACAGATTTGGGCGGCAGACCAGCTGGCGGCATTCCGAGCGGAAGTGGTTGCGGGGGCATACCTGTTGGCGGCAATCCGATTGGAACGACTGCTACCGGCGGTGTAGGCATCTGCAGTGATTGCGCAAGCGCAGCAGCAATCTCATCCGATGACACTTCACCACTGGCGAGATCGTCAACAGCGTGTCCGATATCCAAAGCACTCTCTCTTCTCGTACCAAGGTCATCAGGACTGACAAAGGCATCGGGCGCGACAAGTTCGTCCCCAGAATCTGTTAATTCACCGCTCTTTTTCATTCTCAAGGCAAGAACCACTGCGGTAATCAGGAGCACTCCGATGAGAGGGATAGACACATAAAGCGGTAAAAAGCTGAGCAAGCCTTCGGTACCCTCAGCAGAATCAACAGAGGATTCTATTGCCAGAGTCCCGTAAATATTCTCACCAGATACGAGGGAAATTGTAGTCATGACTTTCCCTTTACTTGCATCATTCGATGGAGTTAAATCGACCCGAATTACCGCTTGTTCTCCAACTGCAATTGATGTCACACTTGATGGTAAGCAGGTAACATCCCACGCTCCAGAACTGTTTCCTTCAGCATTCAAGACTTCGCTCAAAACCTCACCACTAAGAGGAATGTTCCCATCATTCCGAATCACTATATTCTGCGTGACTGTTTCACCACGTGTGACGAGAATAAACGGAGAAATTGAAGAATCTTCAACTGTAATGTTCGCAAAAGAAGAAGCCAACACAGACACTTCTACCGTTACCGAACTTTGAATCATACGCCCGTCATTGAATCCTGATGCGGTTACAACGATCTCAAATGCTTTCTCAGTAGCAAGTGTGTTGGGTGGAGGAATGAAACCGAGACGAACTGTCCGTTGCTCTCGAGGTTCGATGTAGTTACTCGGGTTTGCAAAGCCAACAGTCCATCCATCTGGTGCAAGCCCATTGCTCCAATTCAGAGAGAGGGGGGCGTTACCGGTGTTAGTAATTTGGAATTCACCAAATGAAAATTCAGAGGATATCACAGTTGGTATCACTCCACCGGAAGGTCCACTAAGTTCCATAGAAAGATCGTCCCTCACCTTGAGAACCGTTGTATTCGAGACAAAATTCTGTGCATCCATTTCGGTCCGAATAACGAAATTGTTGACTTCTCCTTCTTCAGCAACTGGTGGAACCCCAAAGATGAAATTGACTGTCGTGCTTTCACCGCCAGCAAGACTGAGAGATATTTTCCGGCTGTCTTTTTGGTCTTGGTAGGATACTTCTATCGGCCACAATGGGTTTGAAGGCTGAATCACGACGTCCAAATCAAGGGCAGTGTTTCCGGTGTTTTCTACCGTTAGATTCAGTGAAACCTGCTCGCCGGTGTCGACCAATACATTCCGATTGATTGCTGATGGGCCGATAGCTCCTAAGTCATCGTACAGGTCACTTTCAAATGATTCTTGAGGGAGAACAAGTACATCAACTGATTGAGTGAAATTCATTGTTGGATCATTTTGAGAATTGACCCAACAGGTCACAGTATCTGTTGAACCAGAAACGGGAACACCATTCGAAACTGGTGGGACAAAAATCCGAATATACATCGGCAAAGATTCCTTGATATTGAGTGGCTCAAACTCAAGCGTGGATGAATTTGACCCTCCGAGCATAACTTGCCAGCGATTTTCTGAAGAACATGAAACGGTATATTGGCCTGGCGTGTTTCCAATATTCATCACTGAAATGACAAATCCAGTGGAATCACCGGGTGCTGCTGAAAGGCCAGTAACCCCAGCAGCACCAATATTGACTGCATTCACTTCGGGAACAACAATTGTCACACGTTGCGTGTGAGATACAGTAGGCTGGGCTTGATAGCGAGCAATGATATCGACAACAAATGTTCCTGCTCTGGCATAACGGGGGGCTGATGGATCGCTTAAGTCCGCATATTCGTTTTCAAGATGAACTGTGAGCATTTTGAAATCACCTGTCTCGCCTTGACCTTGGACGACATAAGGTCCTATTTCAGAAACATTTTTTGTCCAATAATCTTCAGGTGCAAGGAGGAAATCGGGTCGCCCAGGCTGAGGCATTTGCACGTTCGTTACCGAAAGAGTAACACTTTGTTGTCCCGTACCCTCGTGAAGAATGTGGATAGGTATGTCTATCCCCGTGTCGTTAAGAACATCAAATGTTTTGATTGCCGAAGCAGCACGGTCTTCAGCAGACGTGGGTGCAACACCGCTCGAGTCCAGTGCGACCACCCGTACACCAAGCGCAGTCACTTCGATGTCTTGAGTCCAAACATTGTTGTCGACGCCATCCACGGCATCGTTCATTTCAGGAACTTGATTAAGAGTGTCAATACTCAAACGCAAGGTGTGTGTACCAGTCGTAGTAAACTGATGCTGAAGTAAAAACGAGTCGACAATTCCTGCGCCAAGACCCGGCCTGTCTGCATCGAAAAGCGTTTGATTTGCAGTAAGGTCTTCAAGTGTAACGTGGAAAGAGTCTGAGGCAAGAGTGCCTTGATTAATCCATCCGAGTTGTAAAGTGATGAGATCGTTCTTGAGCGGTTCTTGGGATGATGGAACGATACTTCCGTTATAGGTCGCCAAATCCGATTGAGCATTTGGAGTGGCGGAAGCAACCATTACCAGCCCAAAGGATTGGGTGGTCCCACCGCGATGAACAACTTTGACTTGCCACTGACCCGATGTTGTAAGAACGCCCGGTGCAACCTTTATTCGTTCAACATTGTTTATCGAATCTGCAGTTCCGCCCGTCGTTGAAAATCCTGCTGAAAAATCATTCCCAAGCCATTCATTCCCCGATGGGTCGATAAGAATCAAATCCAAATCGTTGACCAATCGTGGTGTTGATTGAGCCGCATTCGCACTCCCTTGTTCATCGGACCAAACAAGAGTCATGTCAATTCCATGGCTCGGGTCAAGATCAAATGCGTAGAGTAATCCAAATCCCGCATCCATTTGCTTATTTTGGTCAATAAATGTGTTCAAAGGAGTTGAACCATCCATTGGTAAGACCGATCTCTCGAGGTTGAGTTGCCCCCATCCTTCCTCAGCATTTGGAATATCAGGGGTGCCTAAATCTGTGGCTCCGTTTATGACAACTGCTTTTATGAGAGCGGCAGAAGGTGAATTGATATTCATTTCCTCTCGCAAAAATTCACGGACTAATGCCGTAGCTCCGCCAGCAATTGCAGTTGCGTGTGAAGAGCCAGAGAGAGAGATGTAGAGGCTACTGCCATCTGCATGGGTACCCGTCGCACAACCGAACCCAGCTGGTGATTTGGCTTCTTCTGCAAGTCCTGAGCAGATATCCATTCCAGGTGCAACAATATCCGGTTTAATTCGCCCATCAAGACTCGGACCTTGACTTGAGATATTTGCTACGCTCCCAGCCAATTGACCTGTATTTGAAGTTCCAACTGCCAAGACATTCTTTGCCGTTGCAGGAGCGGAGACCTGTGAAGCACCTTGAGAACCTCGGTCGCCTACTGAAAACAATGGAAGAACGGTATTCTTGTCATCGACGAGAAGGTCAACTGAACGGGAATCAGCAGTGTAGTGTCCGAAATTACCATTTGAACCCCAAGCGTTGATTGCGATTCTTGCAGTTTTTTGTTGCGCATCATTCAACAGGTCATAGATCGAACCTAAACGACCGAAAACACCGGTAGGGTCATGTTCAAGTGCATACATGACAAGGTCGGCATTTGGTGCAATTCCTCGGGCAGATGAGTCTCCTGAACCATCTCCTAATGCAGAAAGTGCAACGTGCGTTCCATGCCCAGTGTTTGAATCAGAAGGAGAGGGGTCAAGTCCGAAGTTCGTGTAAACACCCGCGACACGACCGACGATATCAGGGTGATCTTGATCTAATCCCGTGTCGGAGATAGCAATCGTTTCTCCTGAACCATCGAGTGTAAAGGAAGCATTCGAATTGACACTTCCGACTCCCAAAAGAGCACCAGCAACGGCATTATGGACGATGAACCCGGTTGTAGGCTCCGTCCATATTATTCGACCATCACGCATGATGTTGTTGAGTAAAAGCGATTGAAACGAAGCATCGTAATGCACTTCACAAAGACCAACCCCGCACCAAGCTTCGTTGGCTCCCATTTTCACCAAATCAAGACTGAGGGTATCAAGACCGCCAAGTGCCAAATCTGATGACGGGATAAGTGCGAGGTGAGTCGTGGAAGACGGCTCAAGCAACGATGTGTGAACTCGCCATCCAGGGTGCTGGACACCCGCCCACCGAACACGTTCATCATCATGCAATGCTGCAAGTGTCGGAAGGGCAGGGGATGGCAAGCGAATCAACCAACCCTCATCAGCAATGAAATCGAGAGGCGTAATCGAATACTGTTTGGCGAGTGCTTCAAGAACAGCGCCATCGTGAATATTCAACTGAAGAATTCCCAAAGCGGTTTGAGTCGGATCATTAAGGTCGGTGAAGAATTCATCCAACAATGGGCCATCTGAGTGTAGAGGATCAAAATCACCAGCTTGTATTCGCAGCATACCAGTCGATTCGCGCAGTTCAACATTGACAACAGGTATTGATTCAGCATGGTTCCATAGAGATGAGGCAAGTTGCAAACGCTCAGCTTCGGATGGAGAATGATTCTCAGCAAGTTGATTCTCTTCAGCTGAAGGTTCAGAATGTAGAATCGGAGATAATGATGTTATCAACAGCAAGACAAGCATGAAAATGGGGCGGCGCACACCTTGCATGGGTAATCGAAAACCAGTTCCCTTTTGAAAACGCCCCTTGTCTGTGCCCCTATGGGGCACACGAATCACAGATGATTATACTTGGAAATTGCCGCATCGGTTTTAGCAACTGATGACATCCAATCATCTTCAATTCCAGTGAGTGCACGTATTGCGTCAACGTTTTCTGGAATGACATCGGACTCCTGATGAATCGCTTGGAAATAATAAAGCGTATTTCCTTCAAGTTTAACCCCGTCTTCCCAAATGAAGATTTCATGTAAATCGCCCCACTTGCGGCCAATATCACGTGCAAACTCCATGACTTCTGCAGTCGTTGTTATTCCAGTTTCAGCCCCATTCATAATCACCAATCGGGGATTCTTCGACCACATTCCTAATATCGATTCTGTAGTTAATCCATGTCCTTCAGGCAAAGTGGCAGTAATCACATGGACGTGCATGATGGTCGTAGGAACTGCAACTGCCATGGAATTGATTTTAATTTCGGGTTTAACGGTCATGACGTCAGGTCCATGGTGAGAAGGAACTTTGAGAACCGGCTTTATGGCATTGATTGGACCCTTGCTTGAATCACCTGGATCGGCAGCTCTTCGTATCATCGTGCACTCAACCTGCAATTCACCACAGTGCTCGTAAAGAGGGACCAAAGTTCGTGAAAGACCCGTCGTGTTACACGAAACCACACGAGTGCCCTCGACATTCAAATTTTCTTTGTGATTTGCCGATGAAGTATACGACATGCCCGTCATAGCATGCTTTTCACCACCTTGGAAAATCCATTTTACACCGGCATTTTGGTAGATGTCTTTGTTCGATGCACCAACTTTCCCTGGTGAGCAGTCGATAACGATATCAGCAACAGCAAGTAAGTCAGACAAGCCCCCGTGGCAAGTATATCCCGCTTCTGCGAAAGATGCAATCCGTTCGGCATCATCAAAGGTGCAATACAATGGGTATCCTTTTCGAACTGCTAAATCACATCCAAATGCAGGCCGGGTTTTAGTGACACCCACAATTTCCATATCGTCTTGAGCATCGACTGCGTCTGCAACTCGCTTACCAATTGTTCCGTATCCATTGATGGCAACCTTAACTGTCATTGTTCTCAACATACCTGCCTTTGAAGACCCTCTATTAACAAATCGTTGGAACAGAAGAGAAACATGGGCCGAAACTTGAACAAGGTGAAACATGAAAAATCGTGCTTCAACCACGAGAGGGTATATGGATATGGAGCAACAGCAAACCATCATGGCCGAACCACGAGAGGTTGTTGAACGCTCGTTCAAAATCAATCATAAACTCGGGCCACGACTCATTCAGGCAGCAGAACAAGATGCGATTCTGCGTATCGGGTGGACCAGCGCAGGAGACCCAGTCCCAAAAAATGGGGAACTTGGTCTGTGCCCGAATTTACCGAAAGGCTCCAAAATGCGGGCACTTGGAGTTCTTGGTTCTTGGATTGCTGCTTATGGTAGCGGTGGCAACTTTACGATTCAAGGTGATGCAGGATCTTTCCTTGGGGCGGCAAATCGAGGAAATACCATTAACTGTGAAAAAATCGCTGGAAATTTTGTGGGTTATGCCATGCGAAGTGGAAAAATCAGTGTCATGGATGGTGTTGGTGATGATGCAGGTGCCTTCATGGAAGGTGGCATTTTGCTCATCCGAGGACCTGCTGGTGAACGAATTGGGGGCGGTATGAAAGACGGCCTTATCGTCGTGCATGGTGATGTTGGCAAGTCTCCAGGCTCCGGCATGACTGGTGGAAAAATTATCATCAACGGGCGGTATCCAAGCCGCCTGCCTTCCGGCGTAACACAACGCCTTCTTACTGCTGCAGAAGTGAAATCAATTAACGCCGAGCTTGATAATGAAGGAATGGAAATCCCAAAAGATGCCGCATGCCTTGTTCCAACAGAAGTGCTGCAGACTGAAAACCTCGAACCACCGGTTTCCACCTCTGATTTGACGAGTATTGGCCTTGTAGCAGGTGATTTGCATCATACTGCAAACTATCAAACATGCGACACTGCTGTACTCATCGCTGATGGCAAGTCCGAGAATCTTACTGTCGCTTTGCCTCTTCCGATGCTACCCATTCTTTCAGACGGAAAAATGTTGGAAAGTGCTGAAATCGAACCTCTCGCAATGGATGTCCTCGCCAAACAGCCGTTTATTCTTCGCGAAAACCCTCGACCTCTTGATTTTGTCATGCTTGACCACAAGAACTTAGCCGATGCTCCAGAATTATTGAGCAATTGCAGTGGAGTTGTTGTTGATCTTGATGAATTACCTGCAATGACCTCAGAGGAAATCGATGGTTTCATTGTCACGATTCGCACCCTACTTGGTATTGAAAAACCAGTTTCATTCGTCAATGCGATTTCTCGTGTTGAATCATTGCATGTTCGCTCATCTTACCATGACATAGATTTGGCAATTAGCCGGATTGAGGATGGTTCTGGAATTGCAGAAGCTGCAGCTCTTCCAATGATTGGACGTTCAACGAAATCCCACCTTTCGCAAGGCAGCACTCAAACTGGAATGCTGCTCGGGCTTTCTGCAAGCGGTCAAGACCTCGCCATTCTTCGAGCATCAGGTATCGATGTTATCTGTTGTGAAGTACCCATGCAAGACCCCCAAGATTTAGCCCACTGGCTGGTGAGTGTTGCAAATGAACTCACAGGTATCTTGAGGAGACTCGGACTTGAATCAATCGAACTCCTCGAACGTCAGCATCTTCGTGCTCTGGATTATGAAACAGCCGCCATTAGTGGCCTTCGACTTGTTGGTTATGAACGACCCCTACCGCATTGGTTTGCACGATAGGTGATTCTATGCCGACAATTTCTATTGAACAAAAATTATTGAAGCATCTTTTGGCTCGCCATGGATTGGAACATGATATTGAAAAGATGGCATATGAGTTGCCATTACTCGGAACCGACATCGATTCGTGTAATGAAGAAACTCTCGACATTGAGATATTTCCTGACCGTCCTGATCTTTTGTCTGGTGAAACACTTGCGATAGCAATTCGTCCATTCCTTCACGGAACAAAGAGTAAACCCGGACTTGATGTAGAAGAGGGTTCGATTCAGATGACTGTTGATCCAGAACTTGAACACATACGCCCAGTGATTCTCGGAGCAATTGTGCGTGATGTTGAAACTGGAACAACACCACAGGAAAAAGATGCGTTCATCAAATCTCTCATGGATCACCAAGAAAAGTTACACTTCGCTTTAGGCAGAGGACGTCGAAGAGCATCAATTGGTGTTCATGACCTCTCAAAAATTTCACCCCCTTTCCGAGTACAGGCAGTTCCGAAAACGACCGCCTTTTGTCCACTTGCGTCCTCTGAAGAAATGACGCTCCAAGAAATCCTTGAACGTCACCCCAAGGGTGTTGATTACGCACATTTGCTCAAGGATATGAGCAAATATCCAATCATCTTCGATTCAAACAATGAAGTGCTCTCATTTCCACCTATCATCAATGGAAATCATACCACAGTCAGTCACTCCACCTGTGATTTCTTCATCGATGTCACGGGGTGGGATCGACGCGCTTGTGAATCAAGCCTCATGCTCATTGCGCTACAATTAGCCGAGCGTGGAGGGCGCATTGAATCTGTTAACGTTACTGGCTATGATGGTAAAGTTGAGCAGTTACCACAGTCCATTCCTCTCGAGCACACAGTCACTGAACGATTACTCGATGGATTGCTTGGAAGAAGCCTAAGCGATGAGGAAATTTCCTACGCAATTAACAGGATGGGAGGAGAATATCTTGGCCGAGAACGGGCAACTTTGACGACTTCCACAACTGTTACCAAAATGTCTGACGTGATTGAAGGCGATATTGTCCTAAAGTTTGCAATGCCACGGTGGCGTTTCGATATTCTCCACCCCGTTGATTTAGTTGAAGACATTGCTATCGGTCATGGTTTCGAAGACCTCGGAGAAGATGTTCCGAAAGCTCCTCTTACCGCAATCCCGCGAACTGATAATCATATTCGACGTCGATTAAGAGAATCGCTTCAAGGACTCGGACTTATGCAAATTCAATCCCTCACACTCTCCAACGATTTCGACCAATTTGAGGCAATGCGTTGGCCTGCTATGGGTGAAGTGACTCGAATTACAAACCCGATTACAATTGATCACACATTATTACGGCAATACCTCTTACCGGGCCTGTTCCGTTTGATGGCTACCAATAGGCATCATGACTTACCCCAATCAGTCTATGAACTTGGAACCGTCATCAGAGACCATTCAAACAGTGAACGCTTCGCCTTCCTCGTAGCAGAACAAAGTGGAGGCTTTGCCGCTATTCGGGGTAGAATTCAAGCACTGTTGAATGATTTAGGTGCGACCGAATATGAGATTGAACCATTGAGCGGGAAGATGGGGCCGTGGCTTGCTGGACGATGTGCGAAAGTGGTGATCAAGAATGTCCACGTTGGATGCTTCGGAGAGATGGACCCCGCAGTCAGCCAGCAGTATGAGTTGAGCGTACCTCTAAACGGGGCAGAGTTCGATATTTCAGCGCTCGAATCCGTCCTCACCGATCCTGTTTAGGATTGATAAAGCGTGTAAGTTCCGTCTTGGTTCTTTTTGTGTGGCTGTGTGTCAAATGCACCATTTGAAAATTTCTTGTAGTGGTAGCCATCAGTATGATGAATCCAAGTAAATTCCTCGGATGGAGGTTTGGGCGAGGCTGAATCCACGATTCCTTCGTAATATTGCGATTGCTCTTCAGCACGCTTTACCGTTGTTGCACCGTTGCCGAAAAGAGACACTGCGGATTTGTAATCGACTGATTCACGATGCGAGTTGTCAGCTAATACTTGTTGGGTTTTTTCTGCGTCTTTCCGGTATACGACGTTTTGAGGTTCCGGTTCATCAAGCATATCGGGTTCTTTCTTTCTGCCAAAGGGCCAGAAGGGAGGCATAGTAATCCCAGATTACTCTGCTTCATGAAGACTACGAAGTATTGTGATGCATACATGGAGTGATGTTGAAGTGTTGAAGCATGTGGACAGTTTATGCGCAGAGTGGTGTTTGTCATGCTCATTCTGTTGCATTCAACACTTTTCTCAGCAGTTACTGTCGCCGATTCCGCAACCAGTGAATCAAGGAACAGCGAACTTGATGTGATTGGACTCAATCAAGTAACAATACATCAAGATGAGCTCATTGAAGTCTTTTTGACTCTCCACAATACTGGCATGAACGATGATACATTCACTTTCCAAGTTGAATCAAACATCAGTGGCTTGACTACGACTGGACTTCCACTTGCTCAACTGGTGGAAAGCGGATACTTGAAACAGGTGAAATTCAACATGAGTGCTGATTCAAGTGCAAGTTTCGGGATTTACAACTACGTGCTGAACTTCTCATCAGAGAACGATCCTTCTTGGTATCAAGTTGAAGTGTTCGAAGTCCGTATCGCACCATATTCGAATCTCAATTTTGGTGTAAGCGGTGTCTCTTCTTTCATTGTCACCCCTGGAACACGCACTTCAGTAGCGATGAACATTACGAATAATGCGTCACTACCCGACGATGTTATGTTCAACTTGTATTCGCAAACTGGTTGGAACTGGGGGTGGACAATGAACACTTCAGATGGAGTTAATGCGTATGAAACTGTTCAACCAAATGGACTGACATACGTATATCTATGGGTTGACGTACCCCCCATTGTAGATGGTTTACCACTTTCCAATACAGGCCCACGTTTCCAACTCAAGGCGGTTTCAAGTATAGATGGTGCGATTTCACAATGGTCGTTTGATTTGCTCATGAATGATTTTCACAACGCAACTATTGATCGAGTTGATGGAGATATATTACTTGAGCCAGGTGGCGATGATAGGCTTTCTGTCGTGTTAAGGAACAATGGCAATACTCCAAACACGCTCGATATAACCTTAGAAGCGATTTCGGCTGATGGGTCGCCAAGAGAAGATATTTCAATTGATGATCGGCTTGTCTGTGACGGGTGGACAATTGCACTTTTCGGTGGATTAGAAGATGTGACCCTTCAACCGAACGAA
>CALCOP010000026.1 GCA_937897365.1 uncultured euryarchaeote | reverse complement strand
CCTTTGTAGTAATATAGGGATAATTTGCCCAAGTTTCCATTATTTCGGCAATCAAATTCATCCCATCATGACCGGTGTCATCGATTCGCCCGATGAAGGGTGATACATATGTCGCACCGGCTTTTGCAGCCATAAGTGCTTGAGATGCGGAAAATATCAGTGTCACATTTGTTTTGATTCCGTCTTCTGTCAATACTTTGGTCGCAGCAAGACCTTCGGGTGTGCAGGGGATTTTTATGATGACATTCTCAGGTAATTCAGATTTAAGCGCTCGACCTTGCTCGATCATTCCTGCAGTATCCATTGCTGTAACTTCTGCAGAAATTGGCCCGTCACATATGGACGCTATTTCGGCGACGACTTGTTTGAAATCACGTCCACTTTTCTTAATCAGCGAGGGATTTGTTGTCACACCATCAAGGATTCCCCAAGCGGCGATTTCTCGTATTTCGTCTACATCTGCAGTGTCAAGGAAGAACTCCATGTTTCGATGTTGTCGAAGGCACTCTTTCAAGTATTTGCTCAAGCATTGGTGAAATTTCAGAGGTTGGTATACTTTTGAGAACTTCCTTTGCTTTTATCGATTGGATACTTTTTCCGATTTTTTTCAATTTTATTGCTCATTATTTCGACCGGTTCGAGCCCGAGTATTGAACACAATCGTAAACAGTAGACCATGACATCTGCCAACTCGTCACCAATCTCTGCGAGCAGTTTTGGATTATTCATGACTTCTTGAGCAGTAGGACTTTGCCATTGTATCGTCTCATTCAATTCGCTTGCCTCAATCGAAACCGAGGACATGAGATTTTTGACATTGTGAAACTGCTCCCAGTCTCGTTCTTGGGTAAATGCATCAATTACATTCATCGTTTCTTGTAGAGAGTCTACTGAGGCCATGATACGCTCAGGGCAATCAAAACTAAAGCATTTCTTGGCTCGTCACTTTCGTGAAATTGCTTCCTTAGCAGCACGAGCAATGTACGGTGCAGAAATGCCCATCACTTCGAGCATCTCGTCAGCTTGCCCAGATTCACCAAATCGATCTGGGACGCCAACCATTTCAAGAGGAGCATATGAATTTGAGACGATATATTCTGCGACAGCACTGCCCAATCCGCCAATTACATTGTGGTCTTCGGCAGTAACGAGCGCTCCACACTGGGCAACGAGACTGTCTATCAGTTCGCCATCTATTGGTTTGAGTGTGTGCATATCAACGACTGTTGCATTGATTCCTTCTTCAGCAAGCGATTCAGCAGCTTTGAGTGATTCTGAAACCAATACTCCGCAGGCGATTATTGCGACATCATAACCTTCCCTCAAAACGACTCCTCTTCCGATTTTAATTTCATCCTCCCTTCCATCGTAAAGAACGGGTGTTTTGTTTCTCGCAGTTCGCATATAGGATGGCTTTCCAAGGTCAGGAAGTTGCATTGTGAGCTCACGTGTACTGACATCATCACATGGATGCATTACAACAACATTTGGCAATGTTCGGAACACTGCTAAGTCTTCTATAGATTGGGCAGATGAACCATCAGTTCCGGTGTGCGTACCTCCGTGACTACCACAAAGGTGAACTGCAAGGTTTGGACGAGCAACACCGTTACGCATTTGCTCAAACGCTCTTTCAGTGAAAATCGCAAAGGTACTGGCAAACGGGATATAGCCAGAAGCTGCTAAGCCTGCACCGACAAGAAGCATATTCTGCTCGCCGATTCCGCACGAAATGGTTCGGTCGGGGTATTCCTTTCGGAAGTGAAGTGATTTTGTCGATTTTCCAAGGTCTGCTTCGAGAACGACGATTTTATCATTATCTGCTAAATCAAGTAGTGCTTGACCATATCCGTCACGTGTAGCTGCCATTCTGGTCATGCTTTCACCTCACCAAGTTCGACCATGGCTTGATGGAATTGTTCATCATTCGGGGCCGCGCCGTGGAAAGAAGGGTTATTTTCCATGTAAGAAATGCCTCCACCTTTGATTGTGTGTGCAATAAGAATTGATGGCCCATGACAATTTTCAGGCGCTTCAAGGAAATCCAAACCTTCCATGATTTCATTCATGTCGTGCCCGTTGATTTCCTTAACATTCCAGCCAAAAGCCTTCCATTTAGCAGCGATGTCAAACATTCGCATTTGTTCCTCACAAAAATCGTCGTTTTGTATTCGATTTCGATCGAGAATCACCTTCAAATTACCAAGTTCATGATGAGCAGCAGCCATTGCAGCCTCCCAAACACTTCCCTCTTGCATTTCTCCATCACCGATCATGACAAATGCTCGTCGTTCACTTTTGTCGAGACGTGCTGCAGAAGCACAGCCCATTCCAAACGACAAGCCCATTCCAAGGGAACCTGCAGAGAAGTCTACTCCTGGGCACCATTTCATATCGACATGGCCTTGACAAACTCCTCCAAGTACGCGATATGATTTCAAATCTTCATGAGAGATGAATCCCATTTCAGCAAGTATAGCGTACATTCCGGGAGATGCGTGCCCTTTCGAGAGAATAAAACGGTCACGATCAAACCAGTCCGGTTCGCTTGGACGTACGCGCATTCGCGTCGCATATAATGCAGAGAGAAGGTCGATTTCAGACAGTGATCCTCCAGGATGCCCTGCTTGAGCACGATGAACCATTTTGACTATTTCGACTCTACACTTGCGTGCAATTTCTTCAAGTTCGGTAATTGTCTTTGTCATTCAATCCTCTCGCAAACCTTCGGCTTTGCGGGAGACCTTTGATGGTTTTCCCTCCACAAGGATGAAAATCAAGTCAGTTTCATTTCAAACTACTGAGTTTGAAGGCATTGATGAATTTTTGAATGATATTTTGGATTATGAGGATAGTTTCTGCAAACAAGTTTCCCCCTTTCGGTAATGCACGTGTCGCAAGCCAAATGAAAACAGCGATAAACCACCCAAAGAAGAGCAAAGAAAAGAAGTTGTTGAGTGTCGTCACTCCGAAGAGGACATTGAGTTCGAGTTTAGCAACAATCAATACTGCGATAAGAACACCCATAATGGATTCACCAGCAATGAATCCAGCTCCTATGAGAACGCCTCGATTTTCGACTTCTTTTGCGGCGCTTTTGGCCTCTGTTGACGGCTCACGTTCAAGTGTCCCATCGACACGTAAATAGGCCGAATTAATGGCAAAATAAGAGATAATACCCCCGAGCATAATCGGGACAGATAGGCGAAGTGGAAGATAAATGCCGATAGCAATACTCATGACAGGCATTCGCAATACAATCAAGACGACCGCTAAAATTGCTCCAAGCATTACCATTTCCAGATTTAAGTTTCCGCCGAATGCACCTTGAACGATTGCTCCAATCAATTCAGCCTGAGGTGCGAACAAAGCCTCGGAGCAATCGGGATCACTCGCTCGTGGATTCATCTCACACGCGGTTTTCGAGATGCGGAATGCTTTGTGAAGCAATTGGAGCGTGGGGCCAATGATGATTGCTCCAGTGATTACACCAATAATTTCTGCTGTTTGCTGTCTCCATGGAGTAGCACCTACCATGTGTCCGGTTTTCAAATCCTGCATGACGTCCCCGGCTATTGCTGCTGATGAAGCCACAATTGCTGCAATGAGCATTGTTGAAAGCATTAATTCTTCAGTCGATAATCCCAAGAAAAAGTCGCCAATCACCCAAACGAGTGCAACTGTGAACAGCAGTGTTGCAATCGTCATACCTGAAACTGGAGAGTTCGAGGAACCAACGACTCCGGCAATGTATCCAGCAACCGCTGCGAAGAAAAATGATACAATACCGAGGAACAATGCTCCAGCGAGAGCGAGAACCAGCGAGCCTGTTGCCCACCAATAATACAAGAACGTCAATCCGACAAGAACAATACAGACAATCAGCACTTTGTTGAGTGGCAAATCAATTTCTGTTCGAAGTAATTCGCTCTCGGAACTGTCGGTTTTCTTGAGAGCTTTTGAGAGGCCAGTAATAATCGTCTTTCGCATAGACCAGAGCGTGTATACGCCTCCAACAACCATTGCACCAACACCAACATAGCGGACTTGGGATTTCCAAATGAGATAAAATCCATATGCAAGATCTGGGTCGCTCGGCCATCCTCTGATGAGACCATACATAGGAACCAGTAACGCATATCCAATGACACCTCCGAGGAAAATAAATGAAGCAATTCGGATGCCCACAATATACCCAACGGATAGCAGAGCAATTGAGAGGTCCATGCCTGCATAGAGGCGAGAACCAATGAAATCCCAGGCCGATTCTACATGCCCATGAGTTACTTTGAAGCCTTTCACCATAAGACCGTAAATTGCACCAATTCCGAGCGCATAGAGAATTGCTAATGCACCTTCCCCACCTTCCTCTCCCGCAACTAAAACTTCTCTGCACGCCACACCTTCTGGATAGGGAAGTGCTTCTTCAACGATGAATAGACGTCGTAATGCAATAGTGAACATTGTCCCTAACAATCCACCTAACATAGCGATAATGAGCGTATCAAGCCATTGAATGTCATCCCAAATGCCGATGACAAGCAGTGCTGGAACTGTAAAGATTACTCCAGCTGCGAGAGACTCACCTGCACTTGCCATTGTTTGAACAGCATTGTTTTCAAGAATAGAAACATCGTTGAACAGAGACCGCAAAATAATCATTGACATAACCGCAGCAG
>CALCOP010000025.1 GCA_937897365.1 uncultured euryarchaeote | reverse complement strand
ATGGCTCCAATCCAGTCCGTCATCAACGATTCCGATGACAATTCCGCTACCTTTGAAGGTGTTCCAAGCACCGGTAATGTTGACATCTTCGCCACTGTTGCCACCAGTTTGGCCGGTGTTTTGCAGGTGCCATTGGTCGGAGAAGAGGGGGTCGTTGGGGACCCATCGAGGTAGCATCGTCTTCTCGACAAGTGGGTAGAATGCTTCGATCACACCCTCTTCAAAAAAATAAGAAAATTCTTCTACGGCAGTGGAGGGGTTGACATCAACAATCCATGCGCCGGGAAGTTCTTGGGCAGGTTCACCGTCATAGTGTTCGGCAATGACGACCCACTGGATAGCACTGGCTAACTGTCCATCTGAATACATTGAAAGGTCGCTCTTGTGTGCTATTGCAGCCTGAATAATTGGTGAATAAGAATCGATAATTTTCGAAGTTTTCACTTCATTTTGCGTTGGCTCTTCGAGGGGTTGAACCCCCGCACTTACGAGAGGAAAGAAAAGAGAACACACCAACACGAACAGTATTGTTGTGGTGCGCATACTGTTGTGTCGTGCAGAATCCATATTAGCACTACCTCCTTCATGTGAGTATTTCTCCGCTTAACCGAACAGCAAGAGACTGTAGCGACTCATCTTCTTTTCTCAGAGATCGAATGTATCGGGGGATGGTATGATTCGATTGTGACAAATCCTGTAGAGAACCGACCCACTCAAGGGCTTCTTGTGGTCGATCCAATGAAGCAGATTCTGAAGAGTGAACGCTCCATATTGAACAACCGTTCCCGTTTTCTGAGGCCGTTTGTAAGAACCATTGTTGGGGTAGGGGTTGGGATGAACATTGCAAGGAGTGACGCTCTGTAAATCGAACGATGCAATCATCTTCGATGAATGGAACCCCCATTTCTTGTAATGCTTGTCGAGCTTGTTCATCTTCTGCTCCTATCTGAAACCAAACGAGTGGAAACTCCTCTTTTTCAAAACGTATAATGAGATTGCGTACTACAGCACGAGCCCGTTCAGGAGCGAGAAATAAGACCACCACCTTTGGAACGATTCCGTCTTCAAGCGAGGGTCGAATTGGAAATCCCTCGATAGTCGCTCCGCCGTCATTGGGATGGAGAGGAGCTATTGCCCATCCTCGTTCACTCAGTTCTCTTACGGCAGAATACGCAGGGCGTTCGGTTTTGAGTCCTGCTCCGTAAATGTGAATTGTTTCAGTGCTGGATAACATCGCTTGTAGAGATGCAATATCTCCTTCGTCTCGCGAATCCATAACTTGAGTTTATTGATTTCACTTATCAAAACTTGTACAAGCACTTCAGCAATCACCATTTAATCTACATGTTTGAAGATACCAAACCCTTAGCCCTCTCCATGGCCGAGTCAAAACGCCCTCCTCACGACCGCGGACACGAGTTGTGGACTGCGGAAGAAGGGCCTTCGCGAACACTCCTCTCAAGCATCGACCGATGGGTGAGTGCGCTTCTTGCGGATGATGGAATAAGCATGCCTTTCATGGGGGGTAATCACACTATTGAGGCTACAATTCTTTCCCGTTCAGATGGTATCATTGTTGGTACTGCCGCAGTCGACCATATGCTACAGATTTGGGCCCCTTCATTGAAGGTTTCATGGATGGCCAGTGACGGAAAGAAGGTGTCTAAAGGAGATGAGATTGCTGTTTTGTCCGGTGATCGTGACACGCTTCTTGCCATGGAACGAACCATGCTCAATATCCTGGGACAACTCTCTGGAATCGCAACTGAGTCCAAGCGTTGGTCTTCACGTGCGCCCGGACAAATCGCATGTACCCGAAAAACGGTATGGGGAATGCTGGATAAATGGGCAGTTCATTTGGGGGGCGGCCTTACCCACCGCCTTCATCGAGATGATGCCTTAATGCTCAAGGAGAATGACCTCGCCTCAATGCATGAAGACATTGATACACATGCGAACCGTATTGTTTCGTATCTTCAACAGGTTTCAGCCAATGAGTGCGGTGCATTTCTTGAAATTGAAGTCCGAGAAGAAAAAGAAGCAATCCTGGCTGCAGCTGCATGGTCACAGCGGTCAAGTGAAGACCTTCCACGCCTCGTCATTATGCTTGATAATTTCGGACCAGAGCGAAGTAAAGAAACGGTTCAACAATTAGTAGAAATGAACTTGAGAGAGCATGTTTGTCTTGAAGCAAGCGGCGGTATTGTCTTTGAACAACTCGAACACTGGCATGAAAGTGGAATGGACGTACTTTCGACCAGTGCAGTTAATCGGGGAGTTGCTCCGCTTGATATTACCATGATCGTCGACGGCGCTTGAGGGGATTCGATGAGCAAAATTGCTGCTGACCCAACTCACCCGCGTTATCAATCCCTGTTGATGCGCCATCGTCTCGAAGTGGCTGAACAAAAGGGATTGCTTGCGGGAAGTGCTCTTATTGCACATGGGAGAGGTGAGGCTTTTGATTATTTGATTGGTGAACAAACCATTCCAAGTGCACTTCAAGCCACACGACAGGCACTTGCATATCTTTCAGCAGCGAAGAGACCCGTTATTAGTCTCAATGGCAATGTCGTTGCTCTCGCAGGCAAAGAGATTCTCACTTTAGCGCACCATCTTCGATGCCCTGTTGAAGTCAATATTTTCTATCGAACTCCAGAGCGAATGGAAGCATTACTTTCACACCTTGAAGAGATTAAGCAACACGAACAATTGGATGTCACGATTTTAGGAGCAGAACCTGATGCCCGCATTCCCGGCCTTGAAGGTCCTCGAGCGAACTGTGTGCGAGAGGGGATCTTTGAATCTGATGTTATCCTCGTACCACTCGAAGATGGTGATCGCTGCGAGGCTTTGGTAGCCATGGGAAAAACCGTGATTGTCATCGATTTGAATCCACTTTCACGTACTGCACAGATGGCGACAGTGACAATTGTTGATGAATTGACTCGAGTTGTAAACAATATGAACAATCTGTTCGAATCCATTGGGCAAACATCTCTTTCACACACGTATGATAATCAAGACATTGTTCAACAAGCGCTCGACCATATTTTGTCTTTTTTTGCTTCGTAAGTACGTAAACATGAATTTTTCGCCACTTTTTCTTTTCGTCCGGCAAACACTTTTTATTGAAGACCTGTGATAATTATCTGAAATGAGTGAAACTCCGAATACAGCCCCGAAGAAAAACACATTTGGGGCATCTATTTCGTTCGACCTTGAAAAGGCCCCGAAACCAAAGAGGCGTGGAAAGAAAGTCATTGAGGATGTCGAAAATCCTCCGGAGCAGGAAAAACAACCATCTCTTACTGAAGTTGACTGTCCAGGATGCGGACACGGTCTTTCAGAGGATGAATGGCTTGACGCTTTGGTTGGTTTTGTTTCCGGAGTGAGGGATTTTGAACTTGGTAATCCCGTTCGAGCGCGTATTGTTCAAACGCTTAGAAATACGGTGACTAACATGGACACCCCCCACCCTCGAGACATTTGGGAAATGAGTATTGTCAATCGTCTCATGGATGAAATTAAGCGAATTGTTCAAGCTGAAATTCTACGGAAGTCAAATGATGAACAAGAACAAAAATTTTCAGTCACCGAGGTTCAAGAGATGATCCATGCTACTGAAATGGAAACCAGAGCATCGATGGCTACTGAGATATGGGAGGACGTTGTTGTGCAGGTTCAAACGGCATTAGAGCCAGAATTGCGTAAACAAATTGAGGCTGAGATGTGGGCGGAATTTGAAGCTGAACTCCGTAGGCGTCAAGAAACTTAGAACCGCTCTTGTAATTTCGCTGAAAGGCGCGTTGCAATACTTTCTCCAACACCGGAACAAGAGGCGTCCCCCCCAAGGTCGTATGTGAGACCTCTACCGCCACGCAAATGGTCTGCAACACTCTCATCAATCATGCTCCCAATTTCAATCAGCTGATCGTCATTATTTTTACGACCCAACCAATTCATCATCAATTGAATGGAGTTGATACTCGCAATAGGATTCACTTTATTCATGCCGGCATATTTTGGTGAAGAACCATGGACAGGTTCGAAAAATGCACTCTCGTCACCGATGTTTCCTGATGCAGCCATACCCATTCCGCCTTGGAGAACAGCGCCCAAATCGGTGGCAATATCTCCAAACATGTTCGAAGTGACGACGACGTCATAACTTTCTGGACTTCGGGTAAGCCATTGTGTGAATGCGTCGATAAATCCGTAATCGAGTTCTGTGCCCGGATAATCTGCTGCAACTTTGTCAAAGGTCCGACGGAAGAGTTGACATCCACGAGTAACATTTGATTTGTCGATGCACGACACTCGTTTTACTCCGTCAATTGGTGCCCCATTTCGCGTTTCAGCGATATCAAATCCCATTCGAATTAACCGCTCACTGCCGTTTTCCGATATCGGACGGGGATCGTAAGCGATTTCACCTTCAAGTCCTGGGAAGGTCATCTCAGGGGGCTCGTAAGGTGTACGGCCCATAGCGCGATCTGCACTTCGACGAAGAAGGGAGTGATACAACCCCTCTGTGTTTTCTCGCAGAATTGTCATATCAACCATGCCCGGTTGCCAAATCTGGGTGAATTTGCCATGAACCTTGTGAGGAACTCCTTCATAGAGTTTGATTGGCCGCAGATTTGCATACAAATCCAATCCACTACGCAATCCGAGAATAACCGATCCTCCTGCGAGGTCTCCGTTTGGGAGAAAAGCCCCGGGATGTCCAATAGCACCGAGATACAGTGCATCTGCTTCATCTCGGCAGAACTCAAAAGAACCTTCAGCCCATTCTTCACCGGTTTCGACATAGTGTTGGCCGCCACATTGAATCACCGTTTGCTCGAAGCCTTGATTTGTATGGTGTTCGATAGTGTCGAGTATTCGCTGCGCTTCAAGTGCAACTTCACGACCAGTCCCATCGCCCGGGAGGATTCCAATTCGATAGTCTGCCATATTTTTTCGCACGAGCAACCCCTACATGAACGCGCCCCCTTTCAGAAAAGGAGAGGTGGTTTTGACGACTTCCATTTTCGAGCGATGGAAACCGTTCAACGTTGATGACCTTTGGAGCCATATTTTGTCTATCTTATCATCGCTAGTATGCGTTTCTGCACTGGAACCCGAGGTTGCGCTCGCAAGAGAGGTTTCATAGGCCTCCATCGAGGAGAGTTGTTAACATGAGCGACAAACAAAACAGGGTTTCCGAAGGGTCAGTTGCAGTTGACCAAATGCCCGAGGAAGTTCAGCGCTTGTATGGGGTGATGAGCGGAATCAATCCTGATTGGCAACTTGAGAATTGGTTATCAGAACAAGCCCTTCTGTCCCTTGAATTAATTTCTGCCGATTTGAATCGAGAGAAGAGAGTCATCGAGCAACGCCTCCACCGACTTCAAGCCTTAGGTCGCCGTTTAGAAGTATCTACGCCTCAAGATACAGATCCCTTTCAGCGCAATATTTTCGATTGTTTTGACCTTCAAAGAGACTCGAGTATGAACGGCCTTGGCAAACGAACCGCTCTGAGCGAGGACGTTATCGATTCTGAAAATAAAATCGAAGCAGCATTGCATCCAGCAAATAATTTCATCGAATTACTCCCCGATGAAGAGAGCGATGATCCCTTGCTTGCTGTTGTATGTCAAATGCTCTTAATTCATGTCGAGTCGGAGATGTCAAAAGGCCAACCATGTGCTACACTTGAAACAATTTTCAAACATCTAAATTCGATAGGAATCAGCCACGAAGAAATCGATGAAGCGCTTGACCATTTATTGATGAATGGCACCATTGTCGAAATTGACGATGATTGTTTTGTTTCGACAAACTGATTCCGACATCTTGACAGGACACCTCCTGCTGGGACATTCATGGCGACCAAAAAGGAAGGCGCAAAGCGTCTTCTCGATACCTTTGAATCTGCAAAAAAACTGCAAATGCGCCTTGGTTTTGCTTTAGGTCAAGGTTTAATCCTGAGTCTTCTCATTGGGTATTTCACTTCTCAATGGCGTTTTGGACTTGCGGCTCTCCTCGTATTTGGTCTTTTGATACAATTTGCATTTGAACGAATGAAAAACAGTATTCAAGCCAGCAGAATTGAAGCGCTTTCTCAACTTGGTTGGGATGATGATTCCCTTTCTGAGGAAGAATACAGAACGCGAATTTCAAAGATACTCAAGGGATGATGAGGAACGATGCAAGACCCCAGTACATACTTTCTCCAACATTATCATATTGAGGAGAGGAAAAAGCATGTTCAGCGTCGAATCATCCAATTTCTTGTGAGTGCCAGCATTCTCCTTTGTGTTGCAGGGCTTTTGATTCGCGTAACATCGCCCCTTACGCTGCTTCTGGTCGAGGCTCTTCTGCTCATCAGTATCGCCATGTTGATGATTTCATGGCATCGAAAAGCGGTGGAACGACAAGAAACTCTCTTCATGATGCTTGAATTGGATCCGGATCTTCTCGAACATTCGAATGGAATGCAGTTGGCTTTCCAAGCGGTTGAAGAAGGTAAACTTGAATCTCTTCAGGTTTCTAAAACCCAACGTCGTAATCGTGGTTCGGATGTGAAAGGATTTACGTCCGGTCGAATTGATTCAAGACTTGATTCCAAGCAAGTTCGTAGAGACGCAACACGCTCTGACTCGCAATACGAAGGTCTTGAAGATGATTTGCGTCCATCTGAGTTGTTAGTAAATGAAGCCAATCTACGTTATCAGGAAAGAGCTGATCAACTTTGGAAAGAGTCTGAGTCGAAAGATTCGGATTTGATTGAGGCCGGTGTAGAGCGGTTGGGCGATTTAGTACGAACTGATTGGTTTGAGAAAAACGCTAAACAAGGGGCTGTTCAAGAATTGATGGATTCCAACAATCAAGATGAAGAAATTTAGGCAAGCCCAATAAGTACG
>CALCOP010000024.1 GCA_937897365.1 uncultured euryarchaeote | reverse complement strand
TCAATTGATGCATTCGACTGAAACAAGTTGCCTCAGCGACCAATTCGATTCACAAAGCATTCCATCCGATTTCGATGGAGATGGCGTCTGTGACGAGTTTGACACTGATATCGACGGGGATGGCGTTCTCAATACTGAGGATTCATCTCCACTTGACCCGAATGCATCAATTGACAATGACGTAGTTGACGACTCTCCGGACACAAATCCAAATGATTCATCTGCTGATGTTGCTGCAGATTTAGATGAAACATTCGAAATAACATACATTATTGCTGCAGTAGCCGTCATTGGAATATTAGGAATCATCCTTACATTAACTCGTAAAATATCTTCTCACGGGCATGAAGAGGAATTGCTTCAAGTTGAGCCCGAGCAGAACTATGAGCAATTTACTGATCAAAACGGAACACATTGGTTGCGAAAACCTGACGGTGATCTTCTGTGGTGGAATGGCTCTGAATGGGTAGATTATTCTCGTTGAATGCTGTTTGGTTGAGTTTATTCAGTTGCACTCAACTGAAGGTTTTGTAATGTTTTTCAATTAACGCCAAACGATAGGTAACGACTCACGGAGTTTTCCGAGTTCTTGCCCTGTGTAAATGGGTTTACCTTCTTGTTTGAGAGTATTCATGATGAGCCATAGTACTCCATTCCAGGCATTGGCTCGAGCAAAGATTTCAACGAATCCGCATGCAGCTGCTTCCAGTAACTTTCCCTCATCAGTATCCTCACTGAATAAAGCTCGTACGAGGTTCTTCGTATCAAACTCATATCCTTTTGGTCGCCATTCCATCATGAGAATCAAACCTTGAAAGGAGCGAGATTGAGTCGGTCGACCAGGTGTTCAATTTCAACATCAGCAATGGCTTTCATTCTCTCTCTTAACGTTTCAATTTCCCCATTCATGGTCTTCATTTTGTGCGCACGAACGAGATCCGTTAGCAACTCATTAACACTTTTGTGCCCACTCATCGTTCGCATTGTGTTGAGTTGTCTTCTCACTTCGTAACTTACACTGACCGAGGTCATCCCTTCGCCTGTCATGACTATCCCGAACCTGCTCTGTTCTATAGCATACTTAACCTGCGCGAAGACTTGAATGTATGAAACGCCGATTTGAAGAGAAAATGTTCTCACTCAAAGAGGAAAATTATCGATTTTTTCGTTCAAGCAAGAGGCGAGGGTCTTCCTTAACTCCAAATTCACGCCGCATTTCAATCACTCGCTGATGGAATTCTTTCGAAAGAGTCCAATATTCAAGTGAACCCGCACCGGCACCAGAGTTGGTTGGTTTGTTCAAGAGAACGGTTGGAGCACCACTCCAGGGTGCTTCAGCAACTTTCACGAGACGACGAATTGTGGTTTTGAATAATTTATTGGGCATTTTTCTGTTGACTTCATCACAAACATGGCGGCTAAGTTTTGAACGTGCATCAACCATAGTCATCGCTATTCCAAAGATTTTGAGATTCCTGTTGATACGTCGCTGAATCATTTTGATGGAATTCATCAACATACTGAACCCTTCAAGCGCGTAATACTCTGCTTGGACGGGAACCATGACCCAATTTGCTGCACACATGGCATTGATTGAAAGTAGCCCCAGTGAGGGTGGAGTGTCAATAATGATGTAGTCAAACTGATCGATAATAGGTAGTAAAGCCTCTCGAAGTCGTGTTTCACGTCCAATTTTGTGGCTTAATTCGATTTCAGCACCTGAGAGATGGATGTCGCTGGGTAAGAGCCAAAGATGGCCTACAGAGAGGTTATCTGGAGCCTTCTTGTTGTTGTTACGAAGACTCCATGCGTCACGCATGGATTTGGTTAATTCGTCTGGACCTATGAGATATTCTTCCATCAA
>CALCOP010000023.1 GCA_937897365.1 uncultured euryarchaeote | reverse complement strand
AACAGCGCCACTGTAATCGATAAAGCAAGGGAGGTCTTATGACGAATAGCATAACCAATAGGCCAAACAATTGCGATGACCCACAGCGAGAACAGAATCCATTCGGACACTCCGAACATGGACATGAGCGTCGCCATGACAAGCCTATTGAGAAGTCTCATTTGAGTTCATGGTTCTATCAAGGCCGGATGCGAGGTTTGATGTCGGTCACCAAACTCGCAACTTCATGGCAGAATCCTTACTCAGCCTCGTGGACCTTGAAGTCCGTCGAGGAATGGGGGTCGTCATTAGCGATTTCAATCTTGAAGTCGCATCAAAGGATGTCGTGGTCCTGCACGGAGAAAACGGTTCGGGGAAATCTACGGTAATCGAGAGTTGTGCTCGATTGCTTCCTTTGGAAAAGGGCTCTATCTACCATCATGGATCATTAGTTGTTGACTGTGAGGGACGAAGAAAATCGGCGAAACATCCCTTTGGGTTAACACTTCAAAGAAACGGTTTACTTGGCGATGAAACCGTCGAAAATCACTTGATGACGGTATGCGCTTTATCCGAAAAGAAAGCCGACCTTCTTCCGATGTTAGAAGCCTATGGCCTTGGACACCGAAGGTATGACCGAATCGGACAGTTGTCAGGCGGGCAAGCACGTAAAGTAGCAGTCTTGGCGGGTCTGCTTCCTGCAATGGTTTCAAACGAACCTCGGTTGGTATTTCTCGATGAACCTGATGCTGGGTTAGATGAGAATGCTCTTTCCGCCTTGGTATCGCACATCGAACTCCTGAGGAATGCTGGTCATGCTTTCATCATTGCTTCACACCATGCAAAAATAATGCAATGTGCAACACGATTACATGACTTAGAGGCTGAAACGAAACAACCACACAGCGACGGGGAATCGTGGAGCGTAGTTGGGATCGAAGAGAAAACGTCGTTGCTTTCAACCCGTACTGGACATCGGTATTTGCGCTCCACTCGAGCAGGTTTAGCACGAAACGGGTTAACCGCCCTTCTCGCCATTGGTACATTGCTGGCCTTTATTGATCCGTCCACAATCGAGAATCAAACTGTTCTTTTTGGATTTGTATTGGCTCCGCCTTTTGCTGCCGGCCTTGCAGGAGATCCTGTAGTATACTTGATGAGAGAGCAAAGAGCAGTCGACTGGTGGAGGGCGCATGTAAATCGTTTACCCTCTGCTGATTTGTCAGCACCTACACTTGGATTCATTCTCTCAGCACTCGGTGGCGTACTTTTCCTCGATGGAGTCAATTGGGAACTCTCGCTGATTGGTGCAGGAATTCTTTGGCTGACGCTAACATGTGTCCGGTTTATTGAATTGAGTACTTTGAGACTCGCCCGTCCTAATGCGGTTTTTATCAAACTCTTGGTTCCAATTTTAATTCTACCATGGGCGTTAGTCGTTGAATATGCTGCAACCATGTAAGCACCCAAGTTCAAGAAGGAGTTGTTGTAGTGCGAACCATGCGAGGACGTTCACCCGAAGTCCTCTTGTTCGCTGGGTTTGTCGGTATCTCTACGACCCTCTACTTGGCCTTTAACTGGGCACCGAGCGTTTCAATCAATGCTTTTGAATCACCAGCTGCTCAGAGGATTTTCTACTGGCACGTACCCTCCGCTTGGGCAGCATTAATTGCATTCACAGTTTTGTTCGTAGGCTCGGCAATGTGGTTTTTCAAACGAAATACATTAGGTTGGAAACTCCATGTTGCTGGCTCAGAGGCAGGCCTTGCGTGTGGCCTTATGGTCGTCATTTCTGGATGTATCTGGGGTACTGCTGAATGGGGCACACCATGGGATTGGAGCGACGTTCGGTTGAATTCCTTCGGACTGCTCACACTGCTCGCCATATTTTTGGTATTAGGTAGACGAAGTCAGCCAGACGGTGTTGAAACACGAGACACTTTTTCCGCCTTTGGACTGTATGGTTTTTTGCTTGTGCCGCTGACTTATATCTCGACCCGCATATGGCAAATTCGCCACCCAGGCCCTGTTGGTGGAATCGGTGCAGAGGGCTCAATCAACGGAGATATGCGATTTGTCGTCTTATTGGGGGCGCTGTCTTTTACCCTCTTTATCGCAGGTCACATGCTGGTATCAATGCGAATTACAGATATGGAACAACGTCTTGAACGTGCTCAAAAAATCCTTGATGGGGGACTTGAATGGACGGAATGAATTACCTCTCTTTTGCTTACCTTGGAATGATTGCAGCTATCGCTGTATGGACATGGACGATCGTTTCAAGAAGTCGGTCAATCGAAGAACGACTCGCAGCAGTTGAGGCGAGCATTGGCATTGACTCTGATGATGCGGATGAACTTGCGAAGTTATCCGATGATGCTTGAGATGATACTACGGTTTGAAAGCGAGTACTGTTACCCACCTATGAGGGGGATTTGATGGCAGAAGGTCTCGGACGTGAGTTTTGCCTTGTTTGCGGCGCGGATCCGCCCTTGTACGGCGACCGTTTGTGTGAGGTGTGTCTGCGAAAAAGAATCAGTCTCGTCCAAGTTCCTGAGAACATACCTTGGGTTCGATGCGCTCGATGCGGCATTGTTGAGATACAAGGAAAATGGGTCAACATTTCCGAAGATGAGATTTGGGATGAACTCATTCAAAGGCATGTTCACTTTCATGAGAAAGCCGAAAAGATTGGTCTCGCTCTTGAAGCACGTACAATTTCTGACCGCCACACAATGCTCTATTTACAGGTTGAGGGAATGATTGAGAATCTACCGTTCAATGAAGAACACAAAATGCGTGCTCGAATGGCAAATGGGGTCTGCTTAACCTGCACTCGTCGAGCAGGGAATTACTTTGAGGCCACTGTTCAACTTCGCTCGACCGGTCGTAGACTTTCAGAAGATGAATTTACAAATCTTCGTGCCACACTTGATGCGGTAATTGAAAGTCTGTCGGATGACCCGATGTTTTTCATCACCTCTGAGGGACCCGTTACCGGAGGATATGATGTGATACTTGGTAGCAAAGGTCTTGCTCGCACGTGGGGTCGTCACTTGGTAACAAATTATGGAGGTCATGTGACTGAAACCAATTCAACTGTTGGTCGCAAAGACGGCGTAGATGTAACTCGACTCACCTTGCTGTATCGAAAGCCTGGCTACGATATTGGAGATGTATTACGCTGGAGAGATAATTTCTGGCGTGTGGCCTCATGGACGAAGGATGGGGCAATCCTGTCACGAATTGATCGACAGGAGCGTACTGGAGCAACTTGGAGAGACCTTGAATCTTCAAATGTTGTTGCTCAAATGAAAGATCATGTCATTGTGGATATCATCAACGAAGATTCGTCAGTAGCAGAATTTCTTGACCCTACAAACTGGAACATGACTGAGGTTCGTATCGCTTGGGACCACTCACCGCGACAAAAACTCCGTCTCGCTCGTATCGATGGCGAATGGCTTGCACTGCACAAACTCGGCTGTGATGATGAAAATGAGGGGAAGTCGGTATGAAGGAGAACACTTCATCCAACCCTGTGGCTGAACCTGCAGGTGAAGAAGCGAAGGTCGGCATGGTCGACTTAGCACAAGCTCTCGACAATGAGGGAATGGTAGGATTTACTCGTTCATTTGTTAAGGATTTAGAAAAGGGTTTATCGCACGCAACTTCAGAACACTTCCCGTGGATTGAGGAGATTGCAAGCACGCAATGGGACGGCGTGCTCTGTCTTGGCATGGGCGGTTCTGCTGCAGGAGGAGACTTCGTTGCTGCTTTGGCAAATTTCCACGGCAATCTCCCCGTTATCATTCAACGTGATTATGTCTTACCTTCATGGTGGAGTCCATCGTGGCTTGTTCTTTCAACATCTCACAGCGGAAATACCGAAGAGGCCCTTGAATCGACTGAAACTGCATTGAAATCTGGCGCTACAGCAATTATCATTTCGACTGGAGGAATCCTTTCTGGACTACCTGAAGTCTATCCGAATTGCTTCTTGATTCCTTCTGTTGGAGGGCAACCACCTCGGACAGCATTTGGGCATATCTTCAGTCGACAACTCGGACTTCTCAGGAGTATTGGCGTATTGCCTCAACCACGCGAAGGAGCGGATGCTGCAATGTTTACTCGACTGCAAGCGGCTTGCGATGGATTTGATATTCTTCGCGACCCTGAGGGAGATGTTGCTCAATTAGCACTCTGTATGCTTGAACGACCAATTGCATTATTGGGCCCGACCGAACTCCAACCCGCATTGAATCGATTCAAGAACCAACTGAACGAAAATGCTGCTCGATTTGCACGAATTGGAGTCATACCTGAAATGAATCATAACGAGAGCGTTGCATGGGGTGGAGTCGGTTCAGACCAAGATGCATCAGGCATAGATCACGTAATCTTACTTCTCACATGGCAAGGCATCCATCGTCAGGTCGGTAAACGGATGGATTGGATGGTTGCGCATGCTGCCACTGATTATGCATGGAAAATAGCAGGGGAAGGGAATACTCTGCTTGAATCACTGCTCCACTTATGCATTTTGATGGATTGGATTTCAATCGCCTTAGCATTCTTACACGGAAAAGACCCTGCAGCTATTGGGCCAATTTCCGCCCTCAAAGCTCATTTGGAGTCGGTCCAGTAAATCAATACACATTACCAACAATCAGCCGTGGGTCAGGATAATCCTTCAACGCTTGTAGCCGCTCTTCTTTCGTGACAACTCCCGGCAAATCATACCCTACAGGCTTGTTCACCGCAATCTGAAGATGGAGATGAGGAGGCCAACCTCCGTTTTCATGCTCCGCACCGATAAAGGCCAATCTCTGTCCTGCAGAAAACGACTGACCCTGCTCAAGCCCATCAAGGCTATCAAGGCGAAGATGTCCATAGAGTACCCAGAATGTTTCGACTTCACCCTTTTGCGAAGAGCCTACTTCGACTGGAAGTGCAACTGTATGTTCGGTAATGATAGTAGGGCCATAGGATCCTGCCTCACCATTGATTCCAAAAGAATGTATCTTCCCTGGTGCAAAAGCAAACACTTCGGTACCAACTGGAGCGCCAATGTCAAGACCAACGTGATGATTTCGTACGCCTCCGAATAATGGCGTAGTGTACATCCCCGGACGCCGCTCGTCATACTTTCCAATGGAGTAATCATGGGGACTTTCGAAATCACTTTGCGGCCCTCGTGAGAAATCAAACACCCAATACTCTTCCGGCATTTTTACCACTGGATGAAAATCAAGTGGAGAGGTGACCATACCACTGTGACTGACCGCTTTCATATGATTGTTAGCCGAACAATCAAAGCCTACATCGTAAAGTCGCCATCATGTTCTCCACAGCGGCCCTCTTGCTGTTGGTGACTTTCATACCCGGATACGCACTTTGCAAGGTATTGGATGCAAGTGCAGACCTCTTGAGAAGAACACTTCTTGCCCCTGCTTTGGGTTTATTGCTTACCTACGGTCTTGCTGGACTCTTATTGCTGAGTGAAATGTGGAGTTGGCAACTTATGTCCGCCTTCCTTTTACTTCTCAATGTGGCATCAATTGCGCATATCCGCAGGCGACCAGATGTTGGAAAGACATTGAGTTCATGGCAAAAATTAGAGCGCGCCATGCATGGCGAGGTATATGGAACTCCTGAAGAAAGCATCAGTGACGAAGTTGCTGCACAACGCTGGCTACAAAACCAAAGAAAACCATGGATGTTTGCTCTTGCTGCCGGCGTTGTATTGAGTTGCCTGACACTTCCTTTGTTACAAGAGGTCCCTTTCGGAGTGGATTGGATTGGATTTTCTACGCTTACCAACCAAATCGCGAACTCAGGTAATCTCTCTCTCCCAGGTACGAACGACGGGTTTTGGACCTATTCTCCAGCATATCCCTCACTCGCTGCATGGATTCAGCATAGCCTCGAAATTTCACCCGCAAAAGCGGTCTTTGAGTTAGGTCATTACAGCCTCTTCGCCCTATTGCTTGGCATTGGAGGAGCGATGGATCGCCACGGAGCAGGAGCACAAGGAGTTTTGGCGATGGGGCTTGGAGCAGGACTCTTTGCCAAAACGTTCGATTCAGGATTTCCATCCGTTGCCA
>CALCOP010000022.1 GCA_937897365.1 uncultured euryarchaeote | reverse complement strand
ACCCAACAAACCATCACATACGGCATCACTGGATGTAATTTCATCTTCGTCAAGTTGGTCATTTTGGTTTGAATCAATTCCACTATGAATCAAAATACCTCCGTTTATGCAGGTGAGGTTTCCAACATTGAGGTGCTCAATATCCAACAGACTGGAACTTGCTTGGGCAGATATTCCTGGAGCACCCTGGGGTCCAGAAAGCCCCTCTTTTCCATGGCACACCTTGGTTGATGAAGTCACTTCCTCTTCGTCTAAATAACCGTTTGAATTGAGGTCATTTCCAAGGAATATTTCTGCACCGCCTTCTGTGCATATTGAATCAGCAACTCGCCCTTCAGTTCGAACAAGCATTTCTGAAGCATCTTCTCCTGCATTTCCTTTAACTGCTGAAATTGAGTCAACTTGAATCAATGAGTAGGTGGAGATGAGAAGGGCGATAACCAAGAGACTGGTTTGAAAAAAGGGCATGAGCGATTTCTTTTTCGGTTGCGTATTTTTCCTCAGAGATTGCTTTTTAACGGGCGAAGTGTGCTGATTTGGCGCATTTTTGCGTATCTGTTTGTGAGCAGGTTCTCCTGCAATAGAAGCGTCGACATCCATTCTTGGCGGGTTTGACATGAATCGTGTTAAAATCGTCAACGCTATCAAAACCTTCGGTTCAATTCTATTTCCGGCTTTTCTCTAACTTTCATGTTTTGAGAAAGGGGTGAGTTCAAGGGCGTCCTATGTTTGCGGTTCAATATGGACTTGCCCGACCGCCTCTCATTGCAGTTGGCAGGAGAAGAAGGTCCGACACGACAAAAAGCAGCTCGTTTGGTCGTGGATTTGGCGGTTACTGCAGGTGCACAAGGCTTTGTTGAAGTCGATCATGCCCACGTCTCTGGCGTTTCAGTCATAACAGGAGGCCACGGACTACGTCGTTTTCTATCTGATTTGTCAAGTTCTGGCGACGGAAAGGTTTCAATTCCGACCACGCTCAATTCTGCCGGATGTGATAAAGAGAAGATGAAGGAGATGGACATTGACTGGCCTGATTTTCTTGAGCAGCAATTCGAAATCGTTGAAGCCTATTCAGAATTGGGGATTCAAGCAACACTATCCTGTACACCTTATGACAGAGGTGTTGTCGATGAAAGTGGAATCGCTTCGTGGGCTGAATCCAACGCAGTGTGTTTTTCCAACACGTGGACATCCCTCATCACAAACCGTGAATCGGGTCTTTCAGCCCTGGCAACAGCGCTTACTGGTTTTGCACCTCGTTGGGGTCTCCATCTTGTGGAAAATCGTTTACCAAATATCCATGTTCGAGTCGAATGCAATCTTCACACGCTTTCGGATTGGTCCGTATTTGGTGATTGGATAGGAAAGCAAGTTCGTCCGGATTGGAATCTGCCTTGGGGGCCAATGCCGTTTATCCAAGGTCTTCCCAGTGATGCCAGTTTTGCGAGTAAAAAAGCCCTCACTGCTGCTGCAGCGAATTACGGCACCCCGATGTTATGGGCTGAAGGGCTTTCAGCAGACCCACCTTTGAAGCGTGATGGTGAACAGTGGATTGCTCCAGAAAACGGGTGGCAGGGTGAGTTGGTCTTTACCGAAGAAGATCTGAACTCTCGCTACGAGGATTTAGCACCACAGGGTCAAGTTGATTTGGTGGTAATTGGGTGTCCGCAAGCCAGTTTGGAAGAAATTCGTATCACTGCATCTGCGGTTCGTTCACATGTGGAGATGGGTTCAAAAATTCCCGACCAAAGGTTATGGGTTTTCACGAGCGGGGAGAATTACCAACTGGCATTAGCGGATGGGAGTATCGCAATTCTCGAACAGGCAGGAGCCGTCTTGCTACAGGACACCTGTCCCGAGGTTACGCCTTACAACCGTGCTCATTACAACCATCTTTTGACCAATTCTCTCAAAGCAGAACACTACCTTACCAGTGGGTTAAATCGTCTTCCAACCAGTGTTATGCCAATTATTGATTGTGTCGCTCACGCATTTGACCCTTCACTGTCAGCGGGTCCTCGGCCGGTTCTTAGCGCGAAAGCTCAACCTCAACATGAAAGCACAAAATCGTATCAAGCGTCCAGTGCAGTATTGAAAGGTGCTCCACTACAGAGCCAGGAAGATTTCTGTGTTACTGGGCCTGCTATGGTCACCGATGTACCAATCACCTATCTTGGCTATGTGAATCGTGATACGGGTGTAATTGAGGAAACCGGACACCCGCTTGATGGACGAGCCATCGAAAACTCGATTCTCATTTATCCAAAAGGGTCTGGTTCAACCGTGGCTCCCTTTGTTTTAATGGGTTTACTCTATACAGGTAAGGGTCCCAAAGCCATCGTCAATCGAGATGTATGTCCGCTTACTTTGCCTGCCTGCTCGTTATTGGGTCTACCTTACGGTCACGGATTTGACCAAGACCCCTGCATGGCGATTAACGATGGGGATCGTGTTGAACTTAAATCTGAAAATGGAACAGTATCTCTTACGGTGCTCGAACGGGTGAAGTGATTGGATGTCTACATTGAAGATTCTCGTTACCGGTGGAGCGGGATTCATTGGCTCTTCTCTTTGCGAGCGTTTGGTTGCTCAAGGGCATACTGTCCTGGCTTTTGACTCACTTTTCCGAGGTAGTACATCGAATCTTTCTGGATTAACCGGTCATGAACGATTTCAGTTTATGCAAGGTGATGTCCGTGATGTTGAACGCCTCGATGAAGCGATTGAGTGCTTAGGGCATGTGGATTTGATTTACCATCTTGCAGCGGTCAATGGGACCAAATGGTTTCATGAAGCGGCTCACTCGGTCATTGATGTCAACATCAACGGCACGCTTCGCACGCTGGAATTAGCAATGGCTCACGACGCACGTTATGTTCTTGCATCGTCCCCTGAAGCCTTTGGTGAGGCATTGCAACAACCGATTCAAAATGGAAATGACATGACATTCACCGACCCTGCATTGCATCAACGACACTCCTATGGTGCCAGTAAATACCTTGATGAAATCGCTTGCCAACACGCAGCACGTGATGGGCTTGATGTTCGTATTGTTCGACCATTCAACGCTTATGGTCCTCGACTTCTTGGTGATGAGTATGGACAAGTTGTCGCCATGTTTTTCCAGTCAATACTGTCACAGGAGCCAATAAAGTTGCATAACGGAGGACAACAAACCCGTTCTTTCACATGGATTGAAGATATCATTGACGGATTTATGCTCATCGGTTTGGAAGAAAAGAGCGCACAAGGCGAATTACTCTCAGGCTGTGCATTCAATATCGGTTCCACAGAAGAGGTCACGATACAACACCTGCAAGAGCAGATTTTTTCGCTTGTCTCTAAAGATGAGACTTGGGGTAAGGGACTGCCACCAGTCGAGGTTACAGAGGGCTATCATGGAGACGCGCTTCGTCGACTGCCTGATTGCTCGCTCGCATCAGTTATGCTCGACTGGAGTGCGACCACTTCGTTGAGTCATGGGCTTCACTTGATGTGGTTGGATTTACGGTCATCCAATTTAGAACCGTAATGTTTGAGCACTTTTTGACCCCAATTTGATGGTGAAGGCGTCAACCTATCATGTCCGTGCTGGCACAGGATGTCAAGTCCCTCTGGCGGTATTTTCTCTTCTGAAGTCCATATGGCGGTTACTCTTAACACTGCAAGACGAGCAACTGCATCCGGGAGTTCTCGATCTTCAAGGTACTCCACTTCTATTGCCGCAACCGCCTCGTTAACCAGCAATGGTTCCAATTCGTGCGGGGTAAAACCGGCATAGTTCCACTCACTCTCTCCGTTTGGAAGAGGGGCTGCAGTCTCGTCAATTGCGTGAACCATCGATGACGAACTTGGCATGAGATGCAGAATCGCTTTTTTTGTCGAACGAAGGTTGAGTAATGTGTCTCTGTATCTCCCTTCCCGGTTACAACTGAAGGATGTGATGAGCAGAGGCGGTGCGGTCGATACAGCCATGACGGAAGTATAGGGTGCGAGATTTTTGTTGCCGTGTTCATCTTGCGTGGATGCGATGATGAGGGGACGGGGTGAAAGGAGTCCAGAGAGCCACCCCGCACGCTGGGCATGTTCGATTTTATCGACATCTCGACGGGTTGCTTCATTCATATTAGTTACTGGAAGTGGAGTGAACCAGTGGTCCAGTGTGCCGTTTTGAATCTCTTCAATCGCATGGTCATTGAACTCGATATAGGACTTCCATGAGTCAGTGAGATGTTCTTCACCACGTTCCTTTTTGCGTGCAATTGACTTTTCCGCATAGGTGTTGCAACGGTGAAGATATTCCAAAACTACTGCTTTTCGGTCCATCATAACACCTCAGTTTTCACGTGATGTATCAATGTCGAGTTGACGTTGTTTTTCATCATATGTATGTCGCTTCATCAAAAAAACAGCGGGATTACCTACCCAGACCTCTTCATCGGGAATGCTACGTGTGAGAGTCGAACCCGCTCCGAGAACGGAACGTCTTCCGATTGAACATCCAGCATTCACAGTAGCGCCGCCACCAATCACAGCCGCTTCAGCAATGTGAACAGGCTGCCACTGTTGAGGATTTCCAGAAGGCGGATATTTGTCGTTAAGCAGGGTTGCGTTCGGACCGATAAACACCTTGTCACCGAGATGACATCCATCTGCGATGTAAGCGCTTCCTTGAATCCGACAGCCATCGCCAATGGAGACATTTCGACCTATGTGTGCTAACGATCCAATCGAACAATTTCCTCCGATGCGTGTTTCAGAGCCGATGTGACATGGACTCCAAGCTATACTGCCATTGCCTAAATCAACCGATTGTCCATGAAACGGAGACGCATTTTTGCTCATTGAATCCCTCATTCACCGAGGCCCAGTTCTCGTAGGAGCATGCCAACATGTCCCTTTGCTTTGACATTATATCGAAGCCAAGAAAAGGTTCCATCCGTATCGATTACAAATGTTGAGCGAGAACAACCCATGTATTCTCTACCGTAATTTTTCTTGAGTCTCCAGGTGCCAAAGGCTTCATGCAGTTTACCGTCGGTATCCATCAGAAGCGGAAAATTAAGTGATTGACGACCTATGAATTTCTCGTGAGAACCTTCAGAATCTTTGGAAACGCCCAGAACGATGTACCCGTGAGATGTTAGTTGAGCCATGTTATCGCGGAAATCACAGGCTTGGGTCGTACATCCAGGAGTGGAATCACGTGGGTAGAAATACAAAATTACCTTTTGGCCAGCGTCGCAATAGGTCGCTAAATCGTGCTTTTTTCCATCTGAGTCTACGCAATTGAATTGGGGGGCTGCTTGTCCTATTTCGTGTGTAATGGGTTCGTTCATGCAACTCCCACTGGAATGAGGGACATGAAGCATTGCATTTGCCCATTTTTGCTTGCAAAAGACGAATCTTCGACCTCATTTCGTCATTTTATGGCTCCATGTGTGTCTTTTATGCAGAATGATTGAATATTCTTGCATATCGGGTGAATCATTGGTTGAGGACCGATTCTTTCAATAACCGGCGAGTGTTAAGATGTCTATGGTGGCTAAACGTATGTCTCGACGTTGCCGCCGGTATTCGAAGAAGATTCAACGGGCAAACAGCAAGTTTGATCTTCAAACTCTTGCCAGTACCATCCAAAGCGAACTGGATAAACGTAACCTGAGTTACGATGAGGCATTGACACTCGGCAATATCATTCAAAGTCGAGCTGACCAACTTCCTGGCGATACCATCGTCTACGCAGTTTCTGACCGAGACGCCTACCGTCGCACGCTTGAACTCTATCTACGCGACTCTCTGCTCACCCAGACTGAGCAACTGCTTCTTTGGGACGAGCGTCGCAGGCTGGGTATTTCCGACAGCGAGCATGAGCGCTTACTCGAACAACTCCTACTGCAGTGGCGTAAGCAAGGCAAGAAAGTTACAATTGCTAATTTTGAGAAACCAGGAAGTGGTACATCTGCGTAATCTTCGACTGAATCAAACGACTTTAGCAGCGCTTCTTGTGGCTCTGTTCATCGTACCATCGCTTCTTCCGATTGTAAGTGCAGACGATTCTGATTCGGAAGAGACCTCTGCACGAAACTCACAACTCGATTTCACATTCCGCAACCCTCTCTTTGTGAGTGAGTCAGGTTCTGCAATCATCGATGGTGCGCTGTATCTTGAACCTGGAACCCACAAAATTACCGCAAATATTTCTGCGACAGGCAGTGGAAGCGGAGATCTCTGGCTGGTCCTACAACACAAGGGTTCGCCTATTCTTGGTTTTACAGATGTTCCAGGAAAGACCATCTCCCTTGGTACCCAAACAGGAAACGGCGGAACAATTGATCTCGCTCCTGTCACCTTTACTTGGAATGCCACAACTGGTGCTGGCCAAGAACTGAGAGTTAAAATCCAATCCACGAACGAAGCGGGGAACCAACTTCTCAACAATATTCAGGCGCTCCCCGTCTCTTTTTCAGTTGAAAACAAACACTTCGGAGAGGTTTCATCCAACAATCTGCCGACTGTCTCAACGTCAACGAACAGATTGGTCATGTCAGAGACGACGAATTATGTCAACATGACCGTGACAAATTCGGGCGTAAAGGCACTCTCTGCTCAATTAACCGTCACGCTCACGCACAATGCAACGGCTACAATCCATGAAATTGATTCAAACACAGTCCTCCTTGAACCAGGAAGTTTCACATTCACTCCTGTTCAAGAGTCGAAAGTACTTTCTGCCGAACTCGATATACCGAGCCTCGGCATTACCGGTGTGTGGAATATTTCGATTACAGTTACCTTTTCAGGAACGGGATGGACATCAGACCCTGTTGCTCAACCTTCATTGAAGATAGAAGAATGGGTCAAGTTTTCAGATTTCAATGCGGAGATCCTTCAACCATCCACCATCGTCGCAGAACCTGGTGAGACCGTCACCGTGACATTCGTGGTGAAGAACACCGGTGCTGCAAACGACCGATTCAACATCGCCATGAGCGAAAGTATCAGTCCCGCTTGGACCTCTGGCGTTGCACCATCTTTTGGACCAAACGACCTTGCTCCGGGAGCAATTCGACTTGTCTCCGTTGATGTAAATATTCCGTCAAGTGCCCAACGCTCGATGACGGATACGCTCACCCTCACGTTTACTTCACAAGCATCGACTGACATGTATACGATTACCGCAGTTGGAAGAGTAATGGTGGGTGATTTCTTCAAGGGCGAAGCAGTGTTTGAAGGTGCTGGTGCGAGTGCTGCATTACCTATTATCCCCGGTGGCTCTGCGAATTTCACGGTTCGTGTTTACAACAACGGTAGCGTTTCTTCTGCCTTCACGCTCAATTCTGGTTTTGGCGTGAATGCTTTGAATTGGACCATGGAAGTCGGAACTCTCGGTAGCACTCAATATACAACTCGAGTCATACCTTCTGGCGGTACTGAAATCGTCCAAGTCAAAGTCATCGCACCTCCAATTCAATCTCCAATTGTGACCAGTGAACACAACACCGCCGATGACTTGGTTGGGTTGTGGGTTACCTGTCAGCCCTTAAGCGGAGGATTGCCATCCATTGATAACGCGTCAGTCAAAGTATCACCTACAATTGTTGTTGATCCTGGCATCAATACCCAGCCACAAACAGTGACTTCTGAACAATTGGCCGCCACACTTACTGGGACCATTATCTCTCGAAACCCTGCTCTTAATCTCCGAGTATTCCATAATCTGCCTCTTGACGACACCCCAGGGACGCCTTCTCTGCGTGATGAAACTTTGAATGCGACCATTGATTTTACGACGAATTTCGAAAGCGCCAGTGACGGTGGATTCAGCGAGGCATCTCGATGGGATGTATCTCTCACCAATCCAATTTACAACGGTTTGTTGCCGAATGCGAGTAGAAATACCACGCTCAACATTGCTGGGCCACCTGGTGGCGAATATCCGCTTGCTGGAACGTTTACTGTCTCGGTTACCGTGACTCCACAACTCAGTGCAGCCCTTGAGTTTAGCCAGGTGAGTGCTGTTGCCGTGACTCGCGATTATACCCTTGTCATCCCCTCGATTGTCAGCGGTGAGTTCCTCGGTCCCAATTATCCACAGGATGTGGATGTAGGGATTGAAAACCAAATCCCGCTCCAATTTGCCAACACTGGAAATGATGTATCGTCCTACAGACTACGTGTTATTGATGACGAATTACCTGAAAACTGGATAGCTAATTTCAGCGAAACTGACACAATAATCGACAATTTAACCTCTGACATTTCCGATGGAACTGTAGATTCCGGAACTTCCAATGCAAACGTCACACATACCAGCATCGTTACTCTGAATGTTCGAACTGATTCACTGGCTCCTTCTGGGCTCGTTCAACCCATACCCATTCAGGTTGAAGACCCCTATTCTGGTCAGATCATCGGTCAGCGCTTCATCGTCTATGTTGTTGTCGGGCAGGTCTTCGATGCATCGTTATCCCCTACGAATCATACCGAGCAACTCGAAGTTACGAAATCTGAAGAGCACACAATCTTTGTCAGCAATACCGGTAATTCGCCTGCTGATTACACAATTTCCATTGATACTTCACAAGCAGGTGATGTTGAGTTTGAAATTGTCTCTCCGGTGAACAACAAATTGTTCATTGCTGCCGGGTATGAAGATTCCATCCGCGTGCGCATGACGGCAAACGCCAACGCGAATTATGATGAATTTTACATGGCAACAGTATCAGTCTCATCGAATAATGGACAAATACTCCTCTACTCCAACATCGTAGCGAATATTACCGAAAATCATTCATTCGTTATTTCAGCGATTGAGGAATTAGCAGTAACTCCAGGTACCGACGAAGATATCGACTTTAACTTGACGAATAGAGGTAATTTGGAGGAATCAATTAGCATCAATTTCACGGTCGAAGGTGACCTTTCATTATCAGACTACACGATGACTGAGACCGTACCAATCAATCAATCCTATTCCGACCAGATTACGGTGACGATTCCAGAACTCACCTCGTCAGATTCGATGGCTCAAGGAGACAGTTACAATCTTACCATTACCGTGCTGAGTTCTGCGGGTGCAGAATACAGCAAACATGTTGTGAAGTTAATTGTTCAACCATTGTTCATTGTGGAATCCAGTGACTGGCCAGCAGAGATGAAATTTATGCCCGAATCAGATCGAACCTGGGAAGTAACGCTAACAAATACGGGTAATCGTGATGTTACTGTTAGCGCAGCTTACACTATTACTCGGCCGGGATTGAGTAATCTTTCAGACGATTGGAAGATGGTCAGTCAACCAACAACCATCGATCTTCCAAGAAACACCCCAGTAGTCCACACATTTACCGTCGTTGGAATGGTTCCAAATCCTTTGTTGTCCCTGAGTGCTGATTTGACGATTTTCCTTCAACCCTTGGACCTCACTGTTCAAGGAAGTGGGGAATTTTCAACCCAACTCGTGATGTCTCGCTTCTATTCAGTCGGTGAAATTGGATTGGCTCCGAATGAGGATGATAACGAACCAGTCGATGTTACAATCCCTCATACTCACATTCCAGTCAGTAATACTTCAGAGGCAGCATATGAAGTCGAGTTGTGTGACGCACAGCGATTGTTGGATATCGATAGTATGGGACTTGTAGAGTCTGAACATTCTTGGAACTTTACACTCGTCGAGCAAAAAGCCGATGGCTCGGAAGTTAAGCATCTTCTTGATTTAGAACAAGAATGCGGACTGACATCTCTTGGCCCTACATCTCGCTACCCCTTATTGGAACAGATAGCTTGGGATACTTCAGACATTAAACTCGAGGTTGACATCCCCGATCGTGGTTTTATCCTCCCGGGCGATGGTTGGAATCTCACATTCCGTTTGTATCATCCTGACGAGAATGGAGGTTACACGCAGTATGATGAAGAAACCTTCACACTCGTCTTGGCGGTCTTTGCAGACCCTATGGTCAAGAGCATCTTCTCGAATGACGGTTACTTTGAAGAAGGCACAGACACAACAATCACTGTCGTCATCCAAAATGTTGGTTCTGCCTCTGCCCTTGACGTTGTCGTAGACTTACAATGCGATATCTTGACCGTATCAAACAAAGCGAATGAGCAGCCTCTTCTGTATAACCGTTCAGTGAATGGTGGAGTGAATCTCTCAATGATTCCATACTTCTTCCCGGGTGATTCACTTTCACTCCAATGGGTCGTTAAGGCTGAATCGATTGATTGGTGGTCTCAACGAGCAGAAGCAACCTGTGTTGCAACGCTCAATGCGTCATACATGGACGGCAACATCAAAGCCAACGATCAGCTAAGTCTCATTGAAGACGTGAAATCCCAATCTCCTGGTGTATCCAACAGTTTCATTGCTTGTATCGTCTTTATGCTCGTTTCAGTTATTCTGTTCCGATTAACCGATCAAAATGAGAACTTTAGACTCCTCGGAATTTACGCGGGTGTTGTCGCACTCGGTTTCTCTTTCCATATCTTCCAATACGCTTGGTGGGGCTTCGTCGTTCTTGGAATAACAGCGCTATGGATATGGAGAGTAAGTTGGGGCAGTACTGAAGAATTTAGACTGCTGCATGAGGATTATCAGCGTGCAAGAAAGGGTGTCTCAACGCTGTATTCTGACCACTTTGAGGAATTGGCTGATACCCGTCGCCAACTCAGCGTCATCCTTGCGGTTCCAGTCCTCGGAATGCTTGCTGTTGTCCTCGGACTCCCTCCTTCCCTTTCAAATGACCAAACGAATTTGGTGAGTCTTGTCTCCTACATTGCCGTTGTAATGATTGGAGTATGGATTATCATTAAGCGTGCAGATTCATCGTATGGTTCACTGTATGGTCGCCTCACTGATATCGAAGTTAAGTCTGTCCGAATTGAAAGAGATTTGAGCGACCCTGCACGACTTTTCAACGAACTTGCACTTGAAGGCTTGAATATTGATGAAATCTTTGGAGAACTCGAACCTCCAATGCCTGCCAATATTGAGGCCCCCGGAACTACTGAAGAGGTGAGTGAAGATGTCTGAGATGGATGAGGCCGATGTGTTCTTTGACGAGACGCCTCAAACCGACGCCGCTCCTCCGCCCCCACCCCCCGCAGGTATGATGGAAGATTCACCAAATCGAGACGCTACAGACATGCTCTCCGAACAAGCTATGGCTATTTCTCGCGATTTAGAGACAATGGTTCTTGGAGTCGCTCAAAATGACGCAAATTCACTTGCTGGGACAGAATTGGAAATTGGTGAGGCAAGGAGATTCTTACGCTCGCATAAACTGCGACGAGCTTTGGCAAGCGTCAAGAAGGCAGAAGCGTCTCTCATTGAACTTGAAGAAGATGTCTTGTATCTTCGTCGAAACATCGCTATGTTGCACCGCCTTCTTAACGAAAAAAGAGTCAGTGAAGCAGATATTGAAACTATTTTGCTTCGCCTAAGAAGCGCAACTGGTGCTGCGGAAATTGGTGATGTTGGTGGTGCAGCTGGTGAAGTTGAATTCCTCGTAGATGATCTCATTGGTGGAAATACATCAACACTCAATCCATTCCTCTTCCGTCATTTCTGGATGGGCTTGGAGACACGTTGGCCTGCTGGCGGCGACGAAGGGGTCCTTGTTGTGCGTATCATTAACGACGGTCCCGTCGCCATGCCTCCAATGCGCCTTTCACCGCCAGTGCCAGAAGGGTGGACTGCAACGCCTTCTTCAGTTGACCTTCCAACCATCGCACCGGGAGGTAATCTTCCCGTGCGTTTCAATGTGGCAACAAATCGTCGACAAGCCGCTGATGAAATACCCCTCTCTCGCAAACTCGCAATTTCCACGGGATATGAAATCCGAACAGGTGAAGTTTTTGTGACAATCCGTGCACAAAACCGCTCAATGGAACCCCTCACTGATATTCTTCTTACGCCTTGGTTCCCACCAGGCTACATCTCGGACAAGGTGCCTTTTATTTCGCGCCTTGCTCCAGACGAAGTGGCAATTATACGAATTCCACTTCGCATCAACATGGGTTCAGGAGGTCAAGCTTGAACTCAATCTTTTCCACCCTACATTGGGGGATTCTAAAAACGGTGAAAATATGAAAGAAAATACGAACGAAAAACGTGACGATTTAGCAGCGATAGGTATCGGTGCGATGATTGTCTTTATCGCGCTAATTTTGGTTGCAGCAGTTGCTGCAGCTGTGATTATATCAACAGCAGAAAAGTTACAACAAAACGCTCAAAACACGGGTGCTGAGACCACAGACATGCTCTCGTCGAAGGTTGTTGTTCTCAGCATCATGGTTGTTGGAGACGCAGGGGGTGACAATCTGTATCTCACCTTTGAACTCGCACCAGGTTCCTCGAATATCGCTCCGGGCGATATCGATTATTCGATTGTATGCAGTAACGGGGCCGTATATGGAACCTTCTCTCAAACTTCACTCGTTGGTACTGACGGAACTTTACCGCTCAATACATTGTTAGAACCCCACGTCACATATGATCTTACATTAAGTGCTCTGGATATTGCCGATTGTCCTCCGACTGCCAACGATGACCATTCATTGGCTATTCAATCGAAGTCTGGTGGATATACCTTTGAAACACTGAATTATGGTTCAGATGTTAGTTCAGGGGCGGTGGTCGTATGAAGACTGAATCAAAGAGAGTCCGTGAAGACGATGTCGCAGCAATTGGTATTGGTGCAATGATTGTTTTCATCGCACTGATTTTGGTTGCCGCTGTTGCCGCAGCTGTAATTATTCAAACTGCAGAAAAACTTCAACAGAATGCTGAAACAACCGGTGAAGATACCGCAAAGAATCTTGCTGGTAAATTTATCATTTACGGTGGATTCGTCGCTACTGGAGCACTTGGTGGAGAGGCTGAGTATTCAGCAGACACTGCTTACATGTTCCATGCTCAACTTGCACCAGGTAGCACACCGATTCGAGTGGACAGTATCACGTACCAAATGTTCTGTGACGCTGGTAAAATCGAGTCCGTTTTCGCCCAAGGTAGCGCTGATGTGCAATTAATGGATGACGGCGATTCTGCACCACTTGCAGGCACTGTCGAACTTCAACCTCAGCAACCCTATGTCTTGTGGATAATGGCAGATGATGGTGCGGTTGATTGCGCAGCAGATAATGCAGATGGTGACTCGAGTATTCAACTTCACATTCACATTGGAAGTGGTGGCTCTACATTCGTCACATTGAACATTGATTCAACTGAAGCCGGCGCTGAGGTCGCTTGATCTTTAATTTGATCAATGACATATGGAGGAATAATTATGGCATGGCCTTTTAGTAAAAATACCAACCAAAATCAAGACGCTGATGCAGCTCTTACTGAGGAGCGTCTCAAGATTATGTCGAACATTGCCATTGAGCAAGTTCCACTTCCTGAACAAGGTGAACTCGGGGAAGAAGATGCATGGACAATTAGTCCAGGTCTTACCAAAGCACGCCTCAACAGTATCGGCAGCGTTCCGACTGTTGCAGCGAATCTCGCACCAAGTGCAGCCCCTGCACCAGTCAGCACGACCGTTGACACATCTGGTCTCGAGCGTCTCATCAGTACCCGTTTAGATATGGTTGAAGATGTCCTGCGAATGGTCGAAGTCCGCCTTGATGAAGGTCCTTCAGGTTCTCAAGCAGGTGCGGACCAACCCGATGGTGATGGAGATACCGAAGTTATGGAAGGTGACACAATTGTCACTGCATCTGGAGAAATGATTAGTGTCGCCGGAACCGATCGTATGATGGGTACTGATGAAGCCCCCCTCGTGGAATTATACGAGGCGCAGGCTTTGGCAGCAAACCCATTTTTGCACGCGCCCTCATTCGGCGCTCATACCGAAACAAATCATGTCGGTGCTCCAACGATATCAGCGCTTTTGCTTGCAAACATGTCTGGAATGGCCGCTGTGAGTTTCACCCAGAAAGCAATGGCCTCCGGTATGCTGAACGATGATGAGGGGAGAAAAGTCCTCGCAATTGTCCAACTTGCAGAACCCGGTGAATCAGAAGCCGCTCTTGACGACCACTTGACACACAAGGAGTTGCTCACGTTTTCATCGCTCGTAAGTTCTTGGCGAAACGTGAAATCACTTCGAGGTGAAGTCTGATATGGGCGCTTCGGTCGGCGTTGGGGGTCTCATCGTTGGGATCTCAATGTTGTTGGTCTTTTCAATGGCCGTATCAACATTAAGCAGTCAGACAGTTACTTCTTTGGAAGTTCTTGAATCTGCTCAAACACCTGACCCAATTATCACAATTGACAGCGCCCAATATCTTGATTCAATTCATTCCGTGACTCTTTTAGCCGGCGGAACTGGATATACAGATGGCCAATTGATATCTCCAGAATGCCCTGGCTTTTCAGTCGATTTTACCGTTACTGGTGGAGTTATTACATCCATTGAACCAATTGTGAACCGGGGGGTTTGTGATGCAGACCCCGCAACGATTGAAGTCGATCAACCTGGTGGTGGAATCAACGCAAACTTTGACTCGGAAATCAAGCAATATTTGCATGCTGATGTCACCAATGGTGGGCAAGAAACGCTCTCAACCGATGAGGTTTGGTTTTTCCTTGACGGCTTATCACCCACGACCATGACATCAACTGATTTCTCTCCTTTGATCGTCAAGGAAAATTGGTATTCTGGTGAAACAATTTCCGTTATTGCATCTGATGATGCCCCAGCAATCTTGAATTCTCGTTTGAGTTTGACCGTCGGTGAAACAAGTGTATCTCGAACAATAACCGTTCCCGCTTGAGGTGATGAAATGGCAGACGGCGGAGCATCAACAATCATCATGCTGGTTACTGCATTGTTGATTTCAAGTGCTGCCAGCGCCGTTCTCATTCAGGAATGGTCTTCGACTTCACGCGTGATGCAACAACAACAAAAGGGACTGCAAATCTCTGAAGAAATTGGGATTGATTTTGCTGGAGATCCAATGATGGTCGCCATTGAATTTGGCGCAACCCCAGGGGGTTTGAATGAAATTACCTTCTACATCCAAAACACTGGAGTTCATACTATGGATGAAACCTCACTTGCTGTTATCGTTGATGGAGAGACTCTTACCGATGCTTCAATTACCAATTTACAATTCTTCCCAAATACTGCGGCTGATTGGGATCCACATGTTTTACTCGAAGTCAAAATAGCTGACGCAGCGTTTGATAATTATGATGAAGAAATGGCTGCGCCCGGTGGTGTCAAGGAAATCACCCTCTTTGCAATTGCTCGGTCAAACAGCATTTCTGGAATCTCAATGAGTGCGGAAATGGTTGAGGAGGTGCAATTGCATGAATCCTAATCAAAATGATGACAATCCATTGATTACGGCACATAAGCCAATTGAAGATGGATTTCCCTACGATCTGGAAACCGACTCCTTAGCAGATTCGATGGGCCTTCGCCTTCCGAATCGTTCGCTTTATGTCCTTCAGGGGACAGTTGGTGGTGGAAAATCCCTCATTTCTCAACGACTTGTCTATGGTTTAGTGGAGAATGGAGTGAAAGTTTTGGTTATTACAACTGAACTCACCACTCGTGGTTGGATTGAGCAAATGGAATCCATTGGATACGGAGTTACTGACGCAGTCAGAGAAGGTAAACTTCTCGTTTTCAGCCGATTTGGAACGATTGCAGAACCTCGGCCTGAGGTGAAATTAGAACAGCTCTTGGAATCGGAGGCAATCGAACTTGCAGATGTCGTTGTTATTGATTCCGCGAGTTCAATTATGCCATCCAACCTTGATGATATCAGCCGCTTCAATTTGATGCAACGGTTGCGACAAATTTCTTCCAAAGGACGTTCACTTATGCTATGTATCGACCCTGAAGAGATGGATGAGACACTCATGCACAACATGCGTAGTTCCGCTGAAATCGTTTTGGACCTCACAACCAATATGATTGGAGGCGAAATCAAGCGAAACATCGTCGTAACGCGTTTCTTGAGGGCCGCAGGTCCTGTCCAAACCTCGATCGGTTGGCGTGTTGAACCGAGTATGGGCTTCATTGTCGATATTACTGCGGTGAGTTGAGGGGGGATTTTGATATGGTTGATGAAGAGCTTCGATTTGCGAGAGGTGACCTCAACGCGGTCATGAACGCACATCCTCACGTTGAGGAGTGGGTGCGTGATTTTGAAGCAAAATATGGTAGTCGTCCTACCTATTACGGGCCTCTCGACCGAGACGCCAAAAAGCAACGTCCTCTTAATTTGATATACCTTGCAAAGGAACCGATTTTTGTTCATATCTACGAGCCACCAGCCGATGAAGAAGGTGGGGGACAGATTCTTTGGTTTGGTTTAGAGCCTCAACTGACAGAAGAGGAAGAGAATATCCGCCGGCAATTGGTTGAAACGCTTCTTCAAGAAGCCCCAAGCGCACCAACCTTCACAACTGATTTAGAATTCGAATCAATCCTTGCTCGAATGATTGACCAATATACAGTTCTTGAATCTGAACTCACCACAAATGTTCGTCGTCAAGGTCGAATGTGGGAAATGATGGGATTAGACGACAAGCGTTTGCTCGTGACACCTGAACAGCGTGAGCGATTACAATACATCATTATTCGTGATTTGATTCGTAACGGACCCCTCGAGCCACTGCTTTCCGATGAAATGCTGGAAGATATACACTCGATTGGTTTGAAGCATGTCCACATGGACCACAAAGGGTTTGGAATGGTTTCTTCCAACATTCGTTTCCGTGACCGCGATGTTCTAGCTCGCTTTTTGCGTGCAATGTCAGAGCGTATTGGGCGTCCGGTATCGGACAATAAACCAATCATTGATGGAGCATTGCTCGATGGTTCTCGTATCAATATCATTTTCTCCGACGATGTCTCAATGCTTGGTCCATCGTTTACGATTCGTAAGTTTGCTGAAGAAACGATTTCCATAACTCAACTGATTGCATGGGGTACGATTTCCTCTCAAGTTGCTGCTTACATTTGGATTTGTCTAGAATACGGAATGTCCGTACTTGTGTCCGGTGAAACAGCATCTGGAAAAACAACGACACTGAATGCTATTCTTCCATTCATTGATCACAATGTCAAGATTTATTCTGCTGAAGATACGCCTGAAGTTAAGGTTCGGCACAAGATTTGGCAACGGCTCGTTACTCGAACCTCGAAGAGTGAAGACTCAAGCGTCGAGATGTTCGACTTGCTGAAAGCCGCACTGCGTAGCCGACCTCGATACATTATCATCGGTGAAATTCGCGGTGTTGAAGGGGCTACTGCGTTCCAGGCAATGCAGACAGGTCACCCGGTTATTGCAACATTCCACGCATCATCAATCGTCAAGATGATTCAACGATTTACTGGTGACCCAATTAACGTACCAATCCGTTTCTTTGACAACCTCAACTTTGCAATTTTCCAGGAAGTTGTTGAGGCACCTGGAGGTGGAATCGCTCGACGTGTCACTGGAATTGATGAGGTCATCGGATATAACAAACACAGCGATGGTGTTCTTACTCGTGGTATGTTCGAATGGGACCCGGTAAAGGACAAGCACTATTTCCGTGGTATGTTCCAAAGCCACTTACTTGAAAACAAAATTGCTGCTATGGCTGGATTTGCGAATAAGCGAGATATTTACGATGAAATGCTCAAGCGGGCAGATGCTCTTCAACGAATGGTCGATCGAAACCTCACTCATTATGATGATGTCTTTGATTTACTTGGAATCTACTACAACAGTGGTTGGGACCATTTCGATAAGGCCGTTGACAGTTGGAAAGGCGTGAACCACGATTGAGGGATAAAGTATGCAGCGAATGTCTTCCTGGCAAATCGCTCTTCGTCGCCTCGAAATGCCCATTTCTCAATTTCTATTGTTCTTTGTTGGCGGCGCTGCGCTTGCAGGATTAATTTTCGCTTTCATATTCATCGCTGTAACGGGTGGCACAGGGGAGCAAGGCCTCTTCACTGGCTCTTCAGGTGTCATCTTCATCCTTCTTCTCCCCCTCATCACAGGTGCTGCTGCGTTCGTCTTTCCCTTGCTTGAAGTTCGTCGTTCCGCAACAATGATCGAAAAAGAGATGCACATGTTCATCACTCGAATGGGTATTCTCTCTCTCGGTGAAGTTGCAGCACAATCGATATTCGATATTTTGAAGCAGATGAGCGATTATGGAGAACTCGCAATTGAAGTCAAACGCATTGAGACGCTGGTCGATAAATGGCATACTTCATTGCCTGAAGCATCGCGGATTGTAGCTCAGCAAAGTCCGAGCCCATTATGGGCGGATTTCCTCGACCGCATGGCTTTTTCAATCGAAGCAGGTCAACCGATTGATGAGTTCATGCGTTCTGAACAAGAAACAGTTTCTGAACAATACTCGACA
>CALCOP010000021.1 GCA_937897365.1 uncultured euryarchaeote | reverse complement strand
CGCAGACCTCGCATTTTCAAACGGAACCATTGACTGGCAGATGACGTTTACAAATCCGTCAAACTCTGGGAATCTCATTGTTCCGCATTCGCTCTCAAATCTCTCTTTCTATTCTGATATCAACGGTGAGTTACAACGTTCAAACGATACTCACAACATCGAAGTTGTAACCGGACCAATCCAAGAACTCTTTGTTCAGCAGCCTGAATATTACTTTGATTGGGCCAGCCTTGCATCGACTTCAGTCCCCGGGACAAACTCGAGCTACGAATTGGTTCTACCACCCTCCTTTACCGACCCAACTCACCCTCACTCCTTCCTTCTGAATGTCACGACTGCTATCATCAATGAGGCAGGTGCGACCAATGCATATGCGAGTGCTCTGGCATTGCAAACTTTCCTTGCTGAAGGTAATGCGACGACTGAGTTTAAGCGAAATTATAACGGTTCAGGCACTCCAAATACTGAGGACCTCAGCGTTTCATTGGTGCAAGCGACCCAAGAGGGTACGTGTTCTGAATTCAACACCGCCTTTGTCACCATGGCGCGACTCGCGGGAATACCTGCTCGAAAGGTATCAGGATTCGCGGGTGGTATTTGGAACGGCGACGGCTATGCAGTCTATCCGATTCACCTCACGACTTGGGGTGAAGTACGACTTCAGCAAAACTCTGCGAATGGCGATACCGACTTTGGTTGGGTAGCCTTTGATGCATGTCCAGAGCCAGAAGAAGTTGAAATCATCAGCCAAACCATCTCGACAATGACCTATGATCGTGATTTAAGTGCGTCAATGAATGTGTCAGGCCAACTCATCTACACAGAGAACTCTTCTGCCATTAGCGAACTTCCAGTCATTGGGTATCTCGTCCCAATGGCTCTTGAAAATGAAGTTCCTGGTGCAGGTTCTGTTCCAAACTTTGAGATTGGTTCAACCATTACTCTTCCAGACGGAACGTTCAGTTTCAACGGAACACCTCCTGAATTGGATGGACCCGGTATGTATCGAGTTGTCGTTAAACTCACGCAGGCCGGCTATGTTTCTGAATCCGGAATAATCTATGATGGTTACATCAATGTCACAGAAGATTCCGTCATCAATCATACTGCTCCTAATGCAATTAATGCACCTATTGCTGGTGCTGGTGCACTTACCGTGATCGAAGGTATTCTCTCGCTCGAGAATGCTCCTACAAATAAGATTGACAACGTTGGTGCCAATGACCCAACGCCTCCTTCGGTTTGGTTAACATTCACTTCTTCTGTGGATGGATTGACGAATCTCAGTAGTTTCCTCAATGTCGATGGTTCATGGAGTTTTGACTTAGAACTCGATCCCCTCGAAACGAAAACCAATATTTCTGCAACACTTGGCTTTTCAGGATGGCAGGACACACAAGCACCCGGAATTACGCCTTCACAATTCCATTTGCGACCATCGACGACCTCTCTTGTAATCGATGTGCGAGATGCTCCAAATGTGACTGCAACGCTTGAAGGTCCTCTCGCCAACAACAGTATTCTTCTCATTAACGACAACATATGGCTCAACGGCACTGCCCTTACAACCGGAGCATCACCCGTCGCTATGCCGGGTAATCTGTCTCTCTCCATTCGAGAAAATGGAACATCGCAAGATTGGGTTCAAGTGTTTAATGTCAGCGTGAACGGCTCGTTCAGTATCCAGCATTTCTTGGCAACCGCAGATGCTCAAGTAATGGCAGGAATTCTTGAATTGCAAATACGCTTCTATCCGGATGCCATTGAGGCAACTGATGATGCAAATGTCTCTGACGGAGGGCCTTACCTCCTACGTGGATTCCTTGATTTCGAAGTTTTGACATCCCCGCAACTTCGAGGTACTTTGGCGACAGTTCTCGTAACCGCTCTTGACCACAGAGGTATTTCCACTGACCTCCTTCTCTCTGGAAACTTTGATTTCAGTTTCAATGGTAACTGGGTGAACACAACCGTTGACCCACAGACTGAAACAATGACCATCAACTGGCTTGTTGACTCAACGCTGTTCGCATCTGATTACGCGTTTGACATTTCGTTTAACGGCTCTGAATTGTATCAGCCGTCAATTGGTGCTGATACGATGCGAGTAGCTGCAGAAGTAGCTTGGAATCTGAGTTTGAGTCAAGATTGGACCCATATAGGGAACACCAGTTATCTCTCGGGTGACATTTTCGATGCGCAATACACGAACATCAGCGTACTTGGTGACAACATCACGATGCTCTCTATTCTCATGTTAACAGCAGATGGAATGCCAATTGATTTGGCTCAAGGTTTCTTGAACAATTCCACCGGAAGTTTCCAGATTAACTTTACAGTTCCAACGACAAGTCCGTCCAACACGTATGAGTTCATCTTGAACATGGACTTTGACACAATGGCACCTGAAGGTGGCGCTTACTTCCGCTTTGTTGATACATCCGTGCCTCCGGCTTTGCCATCTCTTCCTTCGACACTCGTTGGCATTGAATCGGAATTCGTTGTCGAACCGGAACAGGATTCGCTCATTGTCGAGGTCAATCAATCCCTCGACTTTAATTCAAAGATTTTGGATGTTGCAGACATGTCAAATGTGACTGGAGCAACTGTTGAATACATTTTCGACTATGGTAACAGTAATATTTCGATGGGCACAGATGTGACCGATGCACAAGGAAACTCTTCGCTTCTATGGACTGCAACCAACATTGCGCCAGGTTACTATGACGTTTTGGTTGTGGTTAATGATGACTTGACTGATCCACTTGCACAAGGTAATTCTCGTCGCACTGGCAACTCTTCAATCGTCAACCTAACGGTTCAGGTACCGAGCGATATTCGTATCGATTCGATTCCAACAGTGACCACTGCGGGACTGAATTTCAATGTGCTTGGTCAAGTACTCGACGCACAAGACCCCACACGACCTCTTTCCACATCGGTTGAAATGTCGGCATTTTGGCTTAACGATCCGAACGAAACATTGGTCGCTGCATATCGA
>CALCOP010000020.1 GCA_937897365.1 uncultured euryarchaeote | reverse complement strand
GAACTCGTCGGGGACTCTGAGTCTTCCCGTGTTAGTTTTTGGGTGATATTACAACGACAGAAGAAGGCACTGATGGCCTAAGGCACCAAGCAACTTCACTTTCAAGGGGTAGGTTTTATGACTGACCAAGATTCAGCGGCATTCCTTGGTCGAGTAAGAAATGGCAAACAGCAATGGCCAAATGGCCTTGTAGCCATTGACTCCCGAGTGACCGATGAGCACATTCAACATCGATTTCCATAGGTTTGTCATCACTAAGAAGAAAACCGATATCCAATCCGTGAACAGTGAAATTTCCATGTTCGCCTTCATGTCTTGAATGCGGCTTTCCATTGATGGGAAGTTTGCAGTCATCCTTCCATAGTCGCGGTGCATCCGCTTCAAGGCGAACTATATTGACTCCATCCCATTCAGAAAGAGTATGTTGAATGTCACCTCCACTGTCAAAAATACCTGCTGAACGTTCAACCCAATGGCCGCGAGCGGGGGTTGGTTCTTTGAGAATTTTGGCAATCTGTCCACCTACAGCTCGCTCTTCAGCGTGAACCCCTTTGAGTAAAGAGCCTACAAACTTGATTCGACGTGAGGGGCCAGGTCCTCCCATTAAGTGAAGAATCACTTCAGTATCGTGTCGGATTCCATGACTTGTAAGTAATCCCGCCATCAATGCCCGAACGAGTACATCCATGCGTCCTGCTCCACCTGCCATGTCATTGAGAGGCAATTTGCCTTGCGACATGGCGCGGTTTCCAAGAATAGCAAATCGACGCATGGGAATACCTCAAATTCCTCGTTCGACAAAGGTTCGGATTGCCTCGCACATTTTCTGAGTATCATCCAAAACGAAGTGACTACCAAGTGAATCGACGAGATAACCTCTGGGTTTATTTTTATCTCCGAGGTCTTCGAGTCGATTCGCAACGACAGCCGTCATTCCGGCCTTCTCGATTTGTGCGGTTGCTCGGTAGATCAAGTCTTTTTGCTTGATTCCAGATTCAAGTTTGAATCCAATTCGTACGGCATCTTTGCAAGCATCTCGAAGTGCTTCAATGTGCTTTTTTCCTTCGACAAGTTCGATATTGAGCGGTCCTTGCTGACTGGCAATTTTACCTTGGGCTGGTTCTGAGATCAAATAATCTAATACTGCTGCGGTGTGAATCCATGCATGAATTGCGTCTTTGGAGAGGACTTGAAGTTCCTTCAGCATAGCATTGGGTTCAGCTGCATGGAGTATAAGCGGCAGCCAATTTGGAGCAGGAACAGTGGTAATACCTGCGACGCAAGTGACATCATGGCCATGACGAAACAAGTCGTCTGCGATAGCAAAACCGGTCGATCCGGAACTTGTGTTTTGAACATATCGAATATCATCGATTGCAGAACGAGTTGCGCCAAGGGTAATGACGACATCTTTACGATTCTGTTTTTCACTGTTCATGTGGTGAGCGAACCGAGCAACGATTTCTTCGTGATGCGGTGTTTTTCTCTTTCCTTCCTGCTCTTCACCCCAGACAACATGAATTCCATGTTGGCGAACTTCATCGACAATGTCGTCAGTCACGGGGTCGTTGGCCAAGTCTACATGCATACTTGGAATCATCATTACCGGACATTTTCGGCTTCGTGCCACACTGAGCGCCATCATAAGAGGTCCGTGTTGTAATCCGTGAACATAACTTGCCATTGTATCACGTGTTGCAGGAGCAACGAGAATTCCATCGACTCGATCAAGAACTTCCATGTTCCCATCCCAATCGGTAATCACTTCGCTTTGCGTCGCCCATTCAACGGCAAGCGGCGTAATAATGCGTTGGGCTGAGTGTGTGAGGGCGACACGAACATCTGCGCCATGTCGGCGTAATTCACGCGCTAAACGTACGGTATCAACAGCTGCGATGCCACCAGACACGCCGAGCAAGATTGTCTTTCCAGCAAGGCTATCTCCTCGCCGTTCGACATCCGTATCTCGAACCGCCATGTGTGCTGGGAGAGCGGCCACCATCATGACTTCTTCCATCGGACTTCTCACTACCTGCAATTGAGCAATCCTTCAAACACCATGAACGGTAGCGGCATATATGGCAGGCCGGGCAGACGAGTTGGTCATCGCTGGTATGAAGCCCAGTTCAGTTTCCAACAACTCGAATTCTTTTCTGCGATTGCACCGTGGTGTTACATTTATTCTTCTTGTAGACAGTTTTATCGTTTTGCTGATGATTGCCAACGTTACATTTGTTTTTTCTCCGAACGCACAAAATACAATTGTCGGCATCTTTGCTATTTTGTTGTTGGTGAACTTCATCGGTTACCGAAAAAGAAATCCGATGTTCTATTGGCTCGGTGGCGGAGTCATAGGTTTAGCTGGATTCATTTTCGGATTTCTGGCTCTTCTGAATCTTTTATCCGGTGGACTCCTTATGACGTTCTTGTTCGTTTGGGCCATGTTCGGTTCTGGGCGGCGTGCTCTATCTCACCTTCACCCAGGCTACAAGAATGCTTACATGGGCCAAGATGAATCAATTCCTGCCCTTGAATTGGAACCGGGAGAAATGCTTGCAGCATGTCCGCATTGTATGGCGGTTCTCGCAATACGGCCAGATCTTCTCAACCCCCGAGATAATTGCCCATACTGTAAACTTCCACTGGTCAGTCAAGCGTTAGCGTCAAAGTTTGAAGAAGAATAAGCATCATTCTTTTGTTTGGAATGAATCAGGTGAGGGTGGTGCACTTGGTCGTTGAATTTGGTTTTCTACGAGCATGAAATGTTCTGTTTGCTGTTCAAAAGAATTTAAATTTTCAACTTCTGAATCAGATTTTTGCCGTTGGAAGAGAAGGACTCCACCTCCAAGAATGCCACCTGCTATCATGATTCGAAGTATCAAGTCAAACCAAGAATCCATGTTTTTGTTATCGGGGAATGGGTCGTGTGCATTAGCTATACCATCACCATCTGAATCGTATTGTGCTTCAGCATCAAATGGGAATAAGTCGGTATTGTCACCCATTCCATCTCCATCTGAATCAAGCCATTCAAAGGCACTCAGTGGAAAAGCATCGGCATTATCCCCGACACCATCATAATCACTGTCAAAGCATTCTGCAGAGTCATTTGGCCAAACGTCAATATTATCGCCGCATCCATCCAAATCAGTGTCAAACCATTCAGAGGAGTCATTTGGAAAAACATCTGCATTATCGCCCACACCGTCTGCATCGGTGTCGTTCCATTCTTGAGAATCATAAGGGAAAATGTCGCGATTATCGCCGTATGAGTCGTTATCTCTATCTGCCCAGTCACTTGGATCATCAGGGAATACGTCTGAAAAATCCCCGACAGAGTCATTATCTCTGTCACTCCACTCATTTTCATCAAGTGGGAATGCATCGACAACATCTCCAAAACCATCACCATCACTATCAATACATCCGAGTGGGGTCAGTGCGTATCCCTCCTCTAGATGGCATTCATCTTCGTTATCGCCATAGCCGTCCTGATCGAAATCAGCCCACTCCGTGCTGTCAAGAGGAAAAGCATCAGCATTGTCGCCAACGCCGTCTTCATCGATGTCATAACAATCGAGTGGGTCGTTTGGAAATAAGTCTGAATTATCACCACAGCCATCCCCATCCGAGTCTGCCCATTCACTGCTGTCCAAAGGGAATGCGTCGTCACCATCTCGAACAAAATCATCGTCTGTGTCGACATCTCGTTGATCGGTGCCTGCAATGTATTCATCCTCATCAGAAAGTCCGTCTCCATCGGTATCGTCATCTTCAATGTCGTGACAACCATCTTCATCTAAATCATAAGCGTGGCTACCAATCAATCCCTTCGGGCAATTATCGTTGAGGTCATTCACTCCGTCATTATCATCGTCAAGGTCGACTTCGTCAGTGCAGCCGTCTTCATCATAATCCATCGCTGACTGTGAAAATGGACATGGGTCAATAGCGTCGTTGAATCCATCTCCGTCTGAGTCACGTTGTGCAGCTGAGCATCCGATTTCATCAACCATTTCACCTACGCTGGTATTCGGGCATGAATCAAGAAGGTTCTGCACTCCGTCGTTATCGTCATCTTGTTGCTCCCAAGAACAGCCTGTACTATTGACAGTAGAATTTGAAAGGGTCCATTCACACGTGTCAAGCAGATTGATGATCCCATCCCCATCCGTATCGGGTGCTCCGATACTTTCGATGGCATATCGACCGATGAATCGATGCATTACTCGAGTAGGATGAGCTTTGTCAAAGAAGAGATATTCATCTACATTCGAGGCTACCGTATCACCACTGCTGCATATAGGGAGTGGAAGTAGTGAGACGCCACCGGAGCATGCCGCATCCTGAACATTTGTTAATCCAAGTGCTGCTTTGTTTTGTAATATGTCATTGAAGATTGACCAAGCATCAATTGAATGAATGGTAATCCCTAATTCAGTACGAAGATCTCCAACAAGCGTTGCTAACTTTTGGTTATACAGCACCACCTCTGATGCGATATTATTTTGCTGATTTTGACTACGGCTCATCACCTCAGGTGTGCTCTCCAGTGGAGGAAGGTTTGGAATTATGAACTCTTCAGCACCAGCCCCCTCAAGTTGGCGGATGTGTGATTCCATGTTGGCAATAATTGTGTTCGCATTTGCAGTTCCATAAAGGAAGTCATTACCTCCTGACCAGAGAGAGACGACCACACTGGATGGGATGGTTGATTGCACATTGGTAAGATAATTGGTGATTTGGGTGCCAACATTTGGCAGTAAAACATAGGAGTAGCCCTGCCCGGTCTGTGAGCCACCGAATGCTCGATTATCGCCTGGACTGGTTCCTGAACCAATGCTCGTTGATAATCCATAAGCCTCAGACATGTATTCAAGCCAGACTTGACCGTTTGAAAACCGACCTTGCCAGTAAGGGGGGACATCTGGAACATTGAGAATCGAATTTTTCCCATTCCCCATATCGCTGAGCGAATCACCAAAAGCGATGAGATTTGATGGGGGGTTAATCACTGCATTTTCAAATACTGTGAAGGTATATTGCCCATCATTGAGGACATTGTTGTTTGAATCACGAATTTCGACTTCGAACTTATAAAAATGGGCCCCGTTGTAAAAGTGTTTGAGATCAATTTCAAATTCAGTTACGGTTCCTGTAGCAAGGAATGCATGCGTTCCGTTGAGGAGGACAGTACCACTCTCGTCATCTTGGAGAGTCCATGATGCAAACAAATCAATACTGTAAGGTGCGTTTGTTATTTCATGCTTCAGTGCTACGGTTTCATTTGAGAGCCAATCGAACTTTATGGTGGATAATTCAACAGTTGTCGACCTTCCTTCTGCCATGGCATACCCTGAACTGCTTTGCAGCAGAACCATAGCTATGAGGAAAAGAACTGACTTGCGCACATGCACGCTAAGCGTCCTTGATAGAAAGCAGTTGCTTCACATTCCGAATGCCGATGGGTCCATATCCATGTCACCATCTTTCATCATCTTGCGCATTTGCTTGTTGAGTTTTCTGTTTCCACCCATTCCTTTCATCATCTTTCGAGAACGATTCCATTGTGCGATGAGTTCACGAACATCTTTTTCACGCACACCGGCACCACGAGCAACCCGACGAATACGGTCAGCCTTGATTTTAGCAGGCTCATTCTTTTCCCATGCAGTCATACTGTCCATAATGGTTCGATACCGGTCAAGATTACCTTGCATTGCTTCTTTTTGACCTTTTGACATTGCACCCATGCCACCAAGCATATTTCCCGGTAAAAAGGACATCAACTTGTCAATGGTTCCAACTTTCGACATCATTTCCATTTGCTTATACATGTCATTGAGAGTAAATCTTCCACTCATCAAACGTTGGGTTAGGCGCATGGCTTCTTCTTCATCCATGTCTTCAGGAGCTAAATCTATGAGGCCCTGGATATCTCCCATTCCAAGGAGTCTTGAAATAAATCGATCGGATTCAAACTTTTCCAAATCTGGAACATTTTCTCCGGTACCGATGTGGACGATGGGGGCACCCGTTGCGGCAACCGCGGATAGTGCGCCACCGCCTCTTGCAGTTCCATCCAGTTTGGTAATGACGATACCCGTCACTCCGGCAAGAGAATGGAATGAGGCTGCTACGGGCCCTGCTGCTTGTCCGACTTGTGCATCGATAACCAACCAACGCTCACTTGCACGAGTAATCGAAGAAATTTGTTCAAGTTCGTCAACTAATTCTTGGTCGAGTTGGTGTCGACCAGCAGTATCGACAATCACTAAGTCAGCGGCTGCACAGGCTGCTAATCCGTTACGTACGATTGTCGGTGCGTCTTTGGTATCGGGTTCACCATAGACTTGAACGGTTGAATCTTCCAATAATTGTGTTAACTGCGCATATGCTCCTGGACGGTGAACGTCGGCTTCGATTACGGCAACTCTCAATCCATGTTTGCGTCGATACCATTCGGCTAATTTCGCAGTTGTTGTCGTCTTACCCTGACCGTAGAGACCAACCAAGAGGAGCGTAGCACCATGTGGTTGAAATTCATGTGCAGGACCGAGCATCCGTACAAGTTCAGTGTAGAGAATGTTCATAGCATGCGTTTGTAGATTTATTCCAGGTCGAGGCTCCTCGTCACGAAGACGGGCTTCCATTTTTTCCACTAAGTCTTTGGTTTGTCGAACATTGAAATCCGCTTCTTGTAAAGCCCTGCGAAGACTGCGTGTCATTTCTCGCAGTTCTTCCTCATCCAACTTTCGCTTATTCTTCAGCAGCCCAATGGAGCGGAAAATACCCTTTGAGAGGCCTTCGAGTGCCATGACCTACCGTGTTGGCTTTCCCATTTCAACCCACCCATTGCTGAAAATGAGTTTTATTCATCGGTAAGTGGGATGTCGAGTTGGAGAACATCATTCTCTAATTTTGCCTTGACAAGACTCGCTTTCGTGGGTACCTGTGTTGCAACCTCTCGTTCGCGTCCGTTGAGTCCCACAAACAGAACACCTTCATGACTTCGCAGCGAAAGTTCATCTCTTTTAATCCCGGGATAATGCAAGAAAATTCGTTCGGTATTACCGATGATTTCTTTCTTCATGCCGCGATGTATCGAATGTTTCAGAGCCTTACCTATCGGATGTGGCCCAAGTGAATCATCGAGTATCTTGACTTCGCCATAAAGACGAACACCCACGTCTCTCAAACGCTCTAAGCCCACAACTTCGTCATCCATGAGTTCCATGGTAGCAACATCAACCTCGGACAATTTTTCACTTAATTCAGCAATACGCTCAAGCTCAGAGTTGCGTCGATTCATCAAAAATGGATGTTCAAATTCTGGCGTTACACGATTCACCAGGCAATTGGGCACAGGCAATTCGTATTCACAGAGTGATTCATGTGCCCGCAATGTTTCATTGATACCCATTCGTTCAGGTATGGTCACGAGCGTAAAGGAGGTAATATCTTCATTCGATAACACACGACGGACATGGAGAACACGCCTTCGAAAACGCTCCAATTCTTCTTTCATTGAATCACTTTCTTTGCGCCCAAAGAGCATGGAACGCAAACCTCCGGACACTCGCATCATTCGAATAAGTCGGTCAGACCAGGCTTCAATGAGTTCTGGAAGCGAGAGAAAACGAAGTGTATGGCCAGTAGGTGCAGTGTCAAACACGATTACATCCCATGTTGGATCTTCGACGTGGCGAAGCAATTCATCAAAGGCAAGAGCTTCATCCAAACCAGGAATAACCATATCTGAGGTTTGAACCTCAGAGCGCATCTCTTCCATTTCTTGCTTCGCATTTGGGTCAAGCATCATGCTTAGACTGCCAAGACCTCCCATACCACCACTCGAACCCATGTTGTTCATCATATCGCCAAGTTTGGGCAACACCGAGGATATTTTTGATTCAGGGTCCATTTCCAATCCGAATAAACCTTCCACGCCCTCAATTGGAGTTGGTGTAGATCCTATTTCGACACCAAGTGAATCTGAAGTCGAGTGTGCAGGGTCACTGGATACCAACAATACACGCAGTCCTGAATCAGCAAGCCACACGGCAGTCGCAGCAGAGGTTGTCGTCTTGCCAACACCTCCTTTACCTCCGAACAAAAACAGTCGAGCCATACTTCGACGAGGCTGTGCTGGTCTTTGAATACAGCGGATGGGTTTGTTTGAAGCAACGACTTGATGAAGGAAAACACTGCCCAAGGCACATGGCCAATACCTTTCTCCTGTTTCAGGTTGCAAGTGTTTCGGCTTTGGTTGGGATGACGCTTGGCTGGCGTGGTGTGATGACTCGGTATTCTGGATTCTATGACTTACCAACTGCTTGGAGCAATGTTTTTTGGGGTATATTGATAGGTGGATTTTATGCATCTTTTACCCACAATAATATTGTCATCCCCTACATTGTAATGGTGAATAATGACGAAGCAGCGGTTGTCAATCCGATCAATCTTCTTCTTCTTTGCTTGATTGCCTCAGTTGCAGTTCACCTGCTCCTTCGAAGAGATCGAGTACGTCGAGGGAGTTCTCAGCCGACCAGTGGTTGGGCATTGGGTCTCGCCATGGGTGGCATGATGTCTTTGGTCTTCATTCTCAGTATCTTAGAAACTGAATTCAATGTTAGTCTTGTCATTACCATCGCTTGTCTTGCTTTATTTGGCCCACGATGCGAAGCCCTCATCACTTCATTCCAAGGTCATTTGATGCTCCAAGGTCGAAGGTGGGGAGCTGTTCTTCGAGGAACGTTTTGGCGGTGTGCGTACGTTGTCATGTTTGCTTTTGCATTGGTCAATCTTTCTGCCTGGCTCTTCATCATTCCAGCGGCGCTTCTTTTCAATCGCACTTCAGAATCGTGGATTTGGGATTCGATTCCAAAAGAAGGAAAGAAGAGACTTCGTAAAATTTGGGCACGCAATGCTCGAGAAAAACTCGCAAATGAAGACTTTCGAGCGGGTGTAAACTCACAAGAAGAGTAAGAATATACTCACTTATGCTCAGTATGCCTTTTCTAACTGCTTTTGCCCCTCCATTACAAATAAGCATTATCGGGGTGTTCCGCACGCAACCGTTATACAACGCCTGCGTAACCAAATGGACATGGGTACTTGTCCCTATTGCCAGAGCGTCACCTACACCGGTGATACGATTTGCTACACATGTGGCAGGATTTTGGCCAATATTCGTTCAGATAAGTTTGCTATGGAGCAACAATTTCATCGAGGTAGTTTAGAAACAACCTTCAAAATGACCAAGAAACCGATGAAAGGTGGTGTTGTCCAAACTCATACCGGGCGTGCGGTTAACATCATGAAGAATCGCAGAAATCGAACTCGACACCTTGTGCTGCTGTTTTTCGTCGCATTCATTATGTTGGCACCTCAAGTTCGCGAAAACCTCTTCCAAAAATGGGCACCTGGATTGCAAGAATACATCATGCTGATTCCAGCCCAATACCACCTTTATGACAATGAGGCGACCTATACGCTTGATCGTTCAATTGTTGTCACCAATTCAGACTCGACCGGATGGCTCTACGAAGATATTGTTATTCCGACTGATGTCGAATCACTTTACGGACAATCGACTGATTTCACGTATACAAACGGTGATGTCCCCAGTCCAACGACGAGTATTCAGAAAATATCTTCTGTCAGTCTCGTTCTTTCCAGTGGTGGGTCGGTTGTCGATGATTTGATTTCTATTCCGACCAACGGATCAGTGCTGAGTTACGAAGATAAGATCGTAACTTCGAAAGGACACTATGTGTGGTGGCCCGGTTATGGTGCGGACAACCTTTCGTGTCACGTTGGGAATTGTGTCAAGCTTGAACTTCACCTCAATCCAGGGGATACTGTAATTTTCTCATTCCAAGTGACCATCACAAGTACATCATACTCATGGTGGGACGATTCCTTCCGTGTCGATTCTCGTGTTGCTGGAATGGAAGACGGAATTAATGTCGAAAAAAGTGGTGACTTTAGCGACATTGCGTTGCGTGGTGGCGGCCAAAGAGCACAAGAATTTACCAGTCAGAATTGGTATGATCGTGGTACAAGGGGTGGTGTTAATCATGGATACGCTATCAATTCTCAAATGGAAATTGTTGAATCGACTGCTGCATTGATTTCTTCGGATTTGCCAGAAGGACTTCAAGACAACGCTTACGCTTTTGCTCGAGCAGCATTCGATTATTTGCATGAACACGTTACCTATGACAAAAATGCACCGAATCCTGCACGTAGCGGCCCACTTTGTCTTGAGGATTCAACCGGTGACTGTGATGAGCAAACAAATGCATTTTTGTCGCTGTTACGAGTTAAGGGCATTCCAGGATGGTATGTTTTTGGTGCTTTAACAGATTCAAATTACGGCTATTGGGAGGCACACGGATGGGGTTATATTTTACTCCCGATGAGCGACTCATGGTGCAATGAGAATGACATTGAATTGGATACATGCTTTGTAGAAGCGTCAGTCGATGTCGTCAATAACAAATGGTTAATTCACACTCCAAATGCTTACATTGCTTGGATTGAGGAGCCGGACAGCACCGGTTCACTCTTGAACAGTTATTATTCTCCTGGGAAGTATTCCAGCAATGGCCTTGAGCGAGCTCCTCCATTCTATTCGACACTCGGTGATGTTGACGCAAGCGGTGGTAAACATCAAGTCAAGTCTTTAGCCGAAAAGTTAGGGTGATTTCATGCGAATAATTATTGGTGGTGCTGGTATACTTCCCAGGAGAATA
>CALCOP010000019.1 GCA_937897365.1 uncultured euryarchaeote | reverse complement strand
TTTTCCAATACTGTGCTGGGTCTGATCCCAGCCATACCACATATCATCGATAGCCATCTCTGACTCATTACCAACTGGAGGTCGTTTCTTGACAAGCGGACCTGGAAGGAACTCTGCCAGATGAGCCTTTACTCCAATTGGACCGGAACCAGGGCCCCCACCACCGTGAGGTTGGCTGAAGGTTTTGTGCAAATTGAAGTGCACTGCATCGAATCCCATGAGACCTGGTGAGGTAATGCCAAGAATCGCATTGAAGTTAGCACCATCGTAATACATCTGTCCACCAACATCATGAACAATTGCAGAGGCTTTCAGTATGTCTTCCTCGAATAATCCAAGCGTGTTTGGGTTAGTGATCATCATCACCGCAGTCGTTTCATCTGCAACCGCACGCAGTGCGTCTAAGTCGATTCGACCATCGATACGGCTGGGGATTTCAACAATTTCAAAACCGCACATGGCAGCACTCGCAGGATTTGTCCCGTGAGCAGAATCAGGAACGATGACCTTTGTTCGCTGAGTTTCACCACGTAGCCTGAAATATTCTTGAACGCATCGAACCGCAGTAAATTCGCCTTGGGCACCTGCAACGGGTTGTAAGGTGACTTGATCCATACCCGAACAGACTTCAAGCATGTATTGCATTTCATGGAAAATCGATAACAGACCTTGGATATGGTGCTCAGGCTGATGTGGGTGAATGTCGGCTATACCCGGGATTTGTGCGATGACTTCATTGACTCGCGGATTGTGTTTCATAGTGCATGAACCAAGTGGATAAAATCCAGTATCAATGCCAAAATTACGTTTTGACATCCAAGTATAGTGACGTACCATTTCTGGTTCGGACAATCGAGGCCAGCGAGGAAGATTCTTCCTTGCCAAAGTTGGTGGAAGAGAGATCGAGGATGCGGGTAAAACCGGATCTGGCTGTGAATAGCCTTGACCTTCAGCCCCATTGTGTTCAAACAAATGGCTCATGCAGCCACCTCCTTTGTTGAAGCCCACACAGCGAGGTGAGCGGCTAACAGTTCGATTTGTTTCTCGCTTGTTTGGTCTGTAAACGTAGCTAAAAGCCAATTTTTGCGGTCGGGATACCAAGCAGACAAATCAAAACCGCCAATGATTCCAACTGCGTCGAGGTGGGCGAGACAATCTTCACTTGAACCTGGTAATTCAATGACAAACTCATTGAAATGATGGTTTGAAGAGTGTGGCAGTGAAATGTGTTCGATTTCTCCCAACTTCTGTTTGGCAAGAAGACATGCAGTCATGTTTCGTACTGCAAGAGCGTGTAGACCTTCGGGTCCGAGTAAAGCCATGTGCATTGCGCCCATCAAGGCAATCAGAGTTTCATTGGTACAAATGTTTGAAGTTGCTCGGTGTCTGCGAATGTGCTGCTCTCTGGTAGATAATGTAAGGCAATAAGCGACTTTTCCATCGACGTCAATACTCCGACCAACAATTCGACCTGGCATGAGTCGAAGGTATGCCTTGGTGCACGCAAAGATTCCGTAAATTGGACCTCCTCCAGTTACTGGACTGCCAAGGGGTTGTCCCTCTCCGACAACGATATCTGCGCCGTATTCACCCGGCGCTTCAACTAAACCAAGCGACACGGGTTGAACGGCAACAATCAGTGCAGTATGCTCGCCGAGAATCTCCTTCATTTGAGAAAGGCCTCCATCAAGGATTCCAAGAGGGTTTGGCTGTTCGATGTAGACTCCACATGAACCTGCTGCCTCTGAAACACTTTCTAAATCAAGAGTCCCGTCACTGTTGTGGCGAAGGAATTTGATGTTGATTTCCGCACCCTGACAATAATTGTGCATCACGGAAAGTCGGTCTGGAGGAGTGAGTTCAGAAACATAAACTGTGTCTTTTTCCGTTGCCTTGCGATTGTGGACGCGAACTGCACATGTCAGTGCTTCTGCGGCTGCGGTTGAACCGTCATACAGTGAAAGATTAGCAATCGGCAGTCCTACGAGTTCAGAAATAAGGGTTTGAAACTCCCACATTGCTTGGAGCATTCCCTGACTTACCTCTGGTTGATACGGCGTATATGCCGTGAGGAATTCACCACGAGTGACCAGTTGAAACACAGAGGCTGGAACATAATTGCGATACAGACCTGCGCCAAGGAACGAAACACGTTCACCCATAGCTACATTCGAACCAAGCAATCGTCGAGCATCCGCTATGATTTCCTCCTCAGATTGGGGTGGGGGCAAGGGTAAGTCTTCAGTCATACGTACTTCAGAAGGAATATCCGCAAACAAATCTTCAATTGAAGACATTCCCATTTCAGCGAGCATCTCCGCTTCTCGGCCTAAATTCGGTAGTTGGTCGACCATATCATCACTTACGCCGCTGGGGTGCAACTTAAACCAAACGCGAGACGCCCTTAATTATCGCTCTTCTTCACTGTCACTTTTCAAAGCCGAATACCTCATGTTCTCCTTCTACATGGAAGGGTTATGGCGCATATCGCAATGGTGGTCACCAATGCCTGTTCGCCCGATCCGCGCGTGCTACGACACGCAACTTGGTTGACTGAATTAGGCCATGACGTCACCGTCCATGCTTTCGATCGAGAAGAAGCACACCCTCTGAGTGAATCGCATAATGGGGTTCGAATCATGCGTTATCACTTGGGGAAAAGTCCCTACGGGGGATTGTTGAAATCTGCTCTCGGAATTCGAAATTTCAGCAAAACAGTGATGCGTGGCTTGGCAACCAACAAACCCAATCTTGTGTATTGCCATGATGCAGACACATTGGCAATTGGTTGTA
>CALCOP010000018.1 GCA_937897365.1 uncultured euryarchaeote | reverse complement strand
TCAATCGATGTAACTTCAGCTCCCTTTGGAAGCATAAACATTGCACCTTCTGCAACACCCGTGCTGTCAATGGTTAGGGTGGAACTGGATTGACCGTAATTAATACCATCTACCTTGCTCTGCAGGAAGGTCGTTTGTCGACCAAATCCGCCAAATGCTGGTTCTTCAAAGCCCCAATCAGTTTGGCCATCTGCAGCGACATCGAGTTGAATATTTTCAGTATGATGACCGAAGGTCAAGTCAAACCAAACACCACCAACGTTACACGGGTTTTGGTATGAAAGAAGTGAGGCAAAACCAAATAATGGCTCCGAAAGAACGTATTCCGTTCCGCTTTCAACTTGGTCGATTCCAGCACCACCGTATCCAAGAATCGAAAATTCTGGAACTTCCGAACAATCATCTTGAATCATTGGCGTGATACGGGTAATAGGTCGATCAAAGTTGCTTCGTTCTAAGACCGGAGAATACGTTGTATCCGTCACGAGAGGCGAATAAAGCATCGGTTGGTTGTTACCTGGTGACTCCCAAACACCGTCAACAACGCCCATCGCTAATCCATCGGTCTGGTTGAAACCTGTCCCAACACGAGTTCCTATGCTGAATCCGTGGAAAACAGGAGATGAGAGTCGACTCGGACCTGAATCAAATGTCAATTTGAAATCGATGGAGGGGTATTGTAAGGAACTAATGTCCCAAAGCTCGATGATTTTTCCTTGTAAATCGGTCATGTTGTTACCATTTCGGTCGACAACAGTTAGCCCAGTTGCAGAATCAAGAACTTCGACAGAAATCGTCGCAGAACTGGTTGTCTCTGATTCGATAGTAAGTATTCCGAATCCATTAGGTTGATTTTCACCGCTCAAAACCGAAGGAAGGAAGCCGTTAATTGACATGTCAGCGGATTGAGGAAGACGATCGCCCACTCGGAAGTTATCGACATACCATCCGGCTTTTCCACCATCTGAACCCCCAACGTTGTTGTCTTCCATAACAAAGCGGAATTGAACATATTGACCGATATATGGGATCAAATCGATAGCAATATTCGCCCACCCTGTAGGATTTCCTAAAGATGTTGAGGAGCCCGCAAGACCATAATCGCCTTGGGCAAGTCCTTGACATCGAGCATCAATTTGCCCGGCACCTGATGCACCGCTGCCTCGAGCATAGTATCCGCTTCCATAGCCCACACCTGATGAATTGGACAGGTCGATATCAAGCGGAGAAAATCCAGCAGGGTCATTGTCAACAAAATCGTCGTTAAATGAAGATCTTATTTCCATGTATGCGCAATCGCGATAGTAGACCGGTGGGTTCGCTCCCTGTCCAGTCTGCCTGTCAAGATCGTGCCAAGAGTCAAAATATGCCATGTGGTTTTTCAACGACGAATCAACATATATCGTTTCAGAAGTCATTCTGTAAGTGATTCCATTTTGCCCTGCAGGTTCGTTGGAATAATCATCGTCTGTCAATCCAGTTCCCCAACAATAGTCACCACTTGAACAGTCAGGAATATTTGAGTTTGGAGGGACGGTTGAGGAATCAATAATTCCATGATCCCATCCAAATTGATTTTGTGCAAAAGCACGGTGATCGAGGAAACCTGCTGGGTTTTCTTCAAAATCAGTGAGGAATCCTTCAGACTTCAACTGAACCGGAGTGGATTGAGAACCGTCTTCGTAAACAAAATGAGACGCGTTTGAAAACTTGGTAAGTTGATTATTATACATCGGGTTCCAAATACGCGGCATGGTCTCAAGGTCGACGCGAGTCTGAGCGCTGTGCTCAACCATGGTGGCAGAAATATCCATTGATGCACTGGTCACGGTTTCAGAAGCAGGAAGATGGATTGCACCGGAATCGGAGTCGACAAACGCAATACCGTCTCGCAATTCAATTTCCGCTGCAGAGTTTCCATTTCCAAATGTCGTTACATTTGCAGCTGCTGCGAATGGCGCTAATACCATCAAGAAAACGAGAAATAAAGGGGTCTTCAATTGTCTGTTGCTTTGGGTCATGGGCTCACCTACCCTCACTCCCAAGATTCCTTCACCTATAATCGCAACGGACACATGCCCAAGAACCCCCTCCTACGGAGGGGTTTTCCAAAATGCAGGAATTTAGAGTTCAACAACTCGCCTTTTCTTCCAAGCACCTTGAGTAATTTGCTCTAAACCGCCAAGTCGATTTTCGCTTTTTTCAAGCCATTCTAAATTTGCTATTGTCGTC